>CAYMTD010000061.1:0-9515 GCA_964393245.1 uncultured Syntrophaceae bacterium | reverse complement strand
AGCTCCTGACGGATGGCTTCAACAGCCTTTGGAGAGGGACCAAGCAGGTTCTCATTGGAGGCCAGCTTGACCCATTTTTTGGCTCCAAACTCCTTCTCGACCTCCTCAATTGACTTTCCAGCGATGTAGGGGGTGATTCTTAAGATTCCTTTTCGGGCCAACCTTTCAACCTTCAATTTCTTCTCCCTTCCATATTCTGAATTCGTACCTTTCAAGACCGCAAGCGACGTGGCTCCATTTTAATGGATAGGTCGGCCGGTTTCAAGAACTATTGTCGATGACACCATAAAACGATTTGACAAATGAGGAAGAAAATATTAAAAGTTGTAAAAATTTTCAAAGGAAAGGAGGGACGTAGTCATATCGGGCGGTAGGAAAAACAAGGAGGTAGGTTCACCATCCAGAAGGAGGAAATAGAAGATGAAGGAGAAAAAATTGTCTCAAAAAATCTGTCTGATTTTGTTTGCTCTGGCAATATCCGTATTTTTCACAGGTTCTCAGGTTTGGGCCCAAACCACCATTAAGCTTGCCCATGGGATGCCACCGGTGGAGGATGAGAATATCCACCGAGCGGTAAGCGTCTTCAAAAAGGTGGTGGAACAGAAGACGGCTGGAAAGGTAAAGGTCGAAATCTATCCAGCCAACCAATTGGGAAAGGAGAGAGAACAGTTTGAGGGAGTGAAGCTCGGGACGATCGAAATGTGTATGATTGCGGATGGTCCCATTGCGGGGTTCTTCCCGGAAATCATGGTCATCGGCATTCCCTATCTATATTCTAATGAAGCTGTTGCGTGGAGGTCGCTGGACAGTTCCTTTGGAAGAAACCTCTTTGAAGAGATGAGGAAAAAGACGGGTGTAAGGACTCTTGGAATTGGGGAGAATGGTTTCAGGAATTTCACCAACCGGGTGAGGCCCATCCGAACCCCATACGATCTAAAAGGGCTAAAAATCAGAACCATGGAAAACCCTGCTCACATGGCAATGGTCAAGGCTCTCGGCGCTAGCCCCACTCCTATTGCATGGGGGGAAGTCTACATGGCTCTTCAGCAGGGAGTGGTGGACGGGCAAGAGAATCCCGTCTCTGTGATACAGGTGGCCAAATTTTATGAGGTTCAAAAATACCTTACCTTGGATGGTCATGTTTATAGCATTTTGCCGATCCTCATAAATGAAAAATTTTTCTCCTCTCTGTCCCCCGATGTTCAAAAGATCATTACGGATTCAGCCAAGATTATGGTCACCATATCCCGAGGCCAGAACGTCTATCTCGTCGCCAATGGTGTGAAAAGCCTTCAGGACAAAGGAATGGAGGTCTATGCCCCTACAGAAAAAGAGCTCCAGATGTTTAGAGATAGGTCGCAGAAGCCTGTTATTGAGTTTCTCGAGACAAAGGTGGATAAGAAATGGATCGATCTGGCTCTCAAATCTGCAAAGGCCTCTGAAAAAGATTAGAGACCAATACCCGGACACATGGGGAGTGGATGTGAAAATCCATTCCCCATTTTTTTAAGGGAATGCTGAACAGATGGCTCTTCATCAAATCATTCAAAAATTGAGCGAGAGTTCGGAAAAGACTGTTCAATATATCTTGATTGCGATGATGGCGGTTATGACCATTACGATCATCTTTCAAGTCTTTCTCCGATATATTTTCTCCTATTCTCTCTCCTGGTCAGAGGAAGTAGCAAGGTATCTCATGATCTGGGTCGCCTTTCTTGGAGGCAGTTTGGCCTTAAAAAAGGGACTCCATATCGGTGTCGAATTGGTCGTCACAAGGCTCCATCAGGGGCTCAAGAGATGGGTGCTCCTTTTTTCCCAACTCCTTATCTTTCTTTTCCTGGTTTCTCTAACCCTGGGAGGAATCAAACTGACATGGGCAGTTCGAGACCAGAGCTCTCCAGCCCTCCTCTTTTCGATGTCCTGGGCCTATCTTTCGGCACCCGTAGGCGGTCTCTTCATGGCCATTCAGTCCTTCCATCTGTTGCTTAAGGAATGGGGGAAGGCATAGGGGGCAGGATGGTTCTTTTTGTCTTACTTTCCGTTTTCGCCACCACGCTGATCATCGGAACTCCGATCGCCTTCTGTCTGGGACTATGCTCTCTTGCCGTCGTCCTATTTCAGGGCCAGTATCCGCTTACCCTCGTTGCCCAGAAGATGTTTAACGGAATGGATATGTTTCCTTTGATGGCCATTCCTCTCTTCATCTTAGCGGGTGATCTTATGAATTTAGGCGGGGTAACCGACCGGCTCATTAGATTTGCCAATCTTCTGGTAGGTCATATCCGAGGTGGTCTCGCCCATACTCTCGTGGTGGCTGAGATGTTTCTTTCCGGGGTGACCGGATCCGCAGTGGCCGATGCCTCTGCCTTGGGTTCAGTCCTCATTCCTTCGATGAAGAAAGAAGGATATGATGTCGAGTTCTCGGCTGCTCTTCTGGCCACAGCAGCGACAGCAGGCCCCATCATTCCGCCCAGCATCACCATGGTCGTCTATGGAGTGACTATGGGGGTTTCTATTGGAGGCCTCTTTTTGGCTGGCTGCCTTCCTGGTTTGATCATGTGTCTATCGATGATCGGATTGGCTTACTACTTTGCGCGAAAGAGGAATTATCCCAAGAATGAAAAGAGGGCAACCCTTCACCAGATTTTGAAGGGCAGCCAGGAGGCCCTCGCTGCTTTGGTACTTCCCATTGTGATTTTGGGCGGAATTATGTCTGGAGTGTTCACAGCCACTGAGGCAGCAGCTATTGCGGTCTTCTTCGCCTTCGTCTTCAGTCTCTTCTTCTTTAAGACCTTAACACTGAAAGAGATCCCAAAGATCCTTTTGAACAGTGGCATTACCTCTTCCATCATCCTGATTATCATCGGTACTGCCAATGTTGCTCTTTGGTTTTTAGCGACCCAACAGGTCCCTCAAAAGGTCTCGGAAATCTTTCTTGGTATCTCTAAAAACCCTTACATCCTTTTAATGATCGTCAATATCATCCTCTTAATTGTGGGATGTTTTATGGAAACAGGGGCAGCCATCATCCTGTTTGCACCCATCTTAGCTCCCATTTTAACCGGAGTGGGCTTTCATCCGCTCCACGTCGGCTTTATCTTTGTGTTTAATTTGGTCATTGGAATGATCACGCCCCCTCTGGGGATTTGTCTCTTTGTAGGTTGTACGATCGCCAAGATCTCCTTAGAACAACTGTCAAAGGCGATCTGGCCTTTCATCCTGCTCTTGATTGTCGTCCTATTCATCTTCAGTTATTTTCCAAGTATCTCAATGATCATTCCAAGGATATTCCGATATGCTTAATTCAACTTTCCTGCGATCTTCTCGACTCGACTGAGAAGCTCCCCAGACTTGATCATCTCGTCAATCTTCTTGATATCCTCGCTGTATCTTCGATCTCCTTTAACGGGTGGAACTTTTCTTCGTACGACGTTGTAGGCTTCTTTGATCCCAATCCCAGGCCTAAGGGGTAGCAAAAACTCCAAGCCCTGAGTGGCGCAGAGCAATTCCATGGCTAAAATTTGCTCTACGTTGTTTACAATATCTCTCGCTTTCCGAGCGGCGATCGTTCCCATGGAGACGTGATCTTCCTTATCAGCCGACGTCGGGATGGAATCGACACTGGCTGGATGAGCGAGAACTTTATTCTCCGAGGCTAAGGCGGCTGCACTCACCTGAACCATCATGAGGCCCGAATGAAGTCCCCCTTCCTTGGTAAGAAAAGGAGGCAACCCGGATAGGGCCGGATTGATGAGCTTCTCGATCCTCCGCTCCGATATGGCACCCAGTTCCGAGACTGCAATTCCCAACAGGTCAAGGGCAAACGCCACTGGTTCACCATGAAAATTCCCGCAATTGAGGATCTTCCCTTCCTCAGCAAAGATAAGGGGATTGTCAGTGGCGGAGTTGACTTCGATCTCAAGGGTTCTTCGCACATTGGCCAAGGCATCCCTTACTGCCCCATGGACCTGTGGGATGCAGCGCAGGGAGTAGGCGTCCTGGATCTTCGAGCAGAACTTATGCGATTCGGCGATTTCGCTTCTTTGGCCAAGCTTCCTGAAATTTTCTGAAACGGCCTTCTGACCTAAAAAAGGCCGTACCCGCTGAATGTCCGGATCGAAGGCACTGAGTGTCCCCTTCAGGGCATCCAAAGTGCAGGCACCCACTATATCGGCAATCTTACAGAGCCTTTCTGCCCTGAGAAGTGCAATAAGACCCACGGCGGTCATGACTTGGGTTCCATTCACCAAGGCAAGGCCTTCCTTCGCCTTCAGGGTAAGGAGCGGGATGTGAGCCTTCCCCATCGCTTTCTTCCCAGGCATCGCCTTTCCTTGGGAGACAGCCTCTCCTTCCCCCATCAGCACGGAAGCTAGATGAGCCAGGGGTGCAAGGTCTCCGCTTGCCCCTACTGAACCCTGCTCAGGAACCAGAGGATGAATTCCTTTATTAATCATCTCAACAAGTCGTCTGAGAACCTCCATCCGAACTCCGGAATATCCCATGGCCATCACATTGGCCCTGAGCAGCATGATCGCCCGTGTCGTGACCTGATCAAAGAAAGGACCCACTCCTACCGAATGGCTTCGGATAAGGTTTCTCTGAAGGTCTTCGATCTGAGATTGATCAATCACCTGATCGGCGAGCATTCCAAACCCAGTCGTCACTCCGTAGATCTTCTCGCCCTCCGCCAGAGCCTTCTCAATGAAGTCCCTCGATTGCTTCACTTTTCTGGCGACGGGGCGAGCAATTCTCACCTCTGCTCTTCCCTCCGCCACCTCCAGCACATCCTCCAGCGTGAGATGTTCTCCGTCAAGAACGACATTTTTCATATTGCCCCCTAAAAGTTAGCGCACCGAAAGACCAAAACACGCACTTAAACCCCTTTTGCTGCTAAAAAAGCGATCGCTTTTTTAGCAGTAATTCTTTTTCCCGGGCGTACCACTGGTTAGGAAATTTCAGCCGATTATCGCTGATAGATTGTAACTCCCGGAATCTTAATTCCTTTTTCTTTGGCGGCTTGAATCGCTTCTTCGTATCCTGCGTCGGTATGGCGCATCACCCCTGTACCGGGGTCGGTGGTCAACACCCTCATGAGCCTCCGTTCGGCATCCATTGTTCCATCGGCGACCACAACCATTCCTGCATGAATGGAGTAGCCAATTCCCACACCTCCACCATGATGCACAGAAACCCACGTCGCCCCCGCGGCTGTATTGAGAAGCGCATTCAGAATAGGCCAGTCTCCAATAGCATCACTCTTATCTCTCATTCCTTCTGTTTCTCGATAGGGGGAAGCCACGGAACCGCTATCCAGATGGTCTCTTCCAATCACAATCGGGGCCCTTAACTTCTTTCTGGCTACCATGCTATTAAATACCTTTCCAATCCGTGCCCGCTGGCCATAGCCCAACCAGCAGATCCTCGCTGGCAATCCCTGGAATTTCACCTTTTCTCTGGCCAGGCGGATCCATCTGCCGAGGGATTCGTCCTCCGGAAATTCTTTCAGGATGGCCTCATCGGTCCTATAGATGTCAGTGGGATCACCTGATAGAGCGGCCCAGCGGAACGGACCCTTCCCTTCACAAAAGAGAGGGCGAATATAGGCAGGCACAAATCCAGGATAGTTAAAAGCTTCTCTCACCCCGGCCTCATAGGCCTGAGCCCGCAGGTTATTGCCGTAATCGAAAACGGAAGACCCTTGCTTCTGCATTTGGAGCATGGCCTCGACATGGGCCGCCATCGATTCCATTGCCCGGCGAATGTATTCTTTTGGATCAGTCCTCCGAAGTTCAATCGCTTGGTTCAGGGTGAGCCCACCAGGGATGTAACCATTCAAGGCATCATGAGCAGATGTCTGATCTGTGACCAGATCGGGCACGATACCTCTTCTGACAATCTCCGGATGGATCTCTGCTGCATTTCCAACCAGACCGATCGACTTTGGAATCCCCTTCTCTTTTGAACCGAGAGCAAGGATGAGAGCATCTTCCAGCTTATCGACCATCACATCAAGGTAGCCGGTTTCGAGACGTCTCTTGATTCTGTCTGGATCAACCTCCACGCCCAAAAAAACTCCTTGGTTCATTGTTGCAGCCAGAGGCTGGGCTCCTCCCATTCCCCCGAGACCTGCTGAAAGGATTAGCCTTCCTTTCAGTGACCCTCCGAAATGTTTCTTTGCCGCGGAAGCAAACGTCTCGTAGGTCCCCTGCAGGATCCCCTGAGTCCCAATATAGATCCAGCTCCCTGCAGTCATCTGACCATACATGGTCAGGCCGAGCTCTTCTAATTCTCGGAATTTCTCCCAATTTGCCCAATGGGGAACGAGCATCGAGTTTGAAATGAGAACTCGTGGAGCATCTTTGTGGGTCTTAAAAATTCCCACAGGCTTCCCAGACTGGACGAGCAACGTCTCGTCATTCTCCAAGTTCTTAAGACATTTCACAAGCAGATGATAGGCTTCCCAATTACGCGCCGCCTTCCCTGCACCACCGTAAACAATAAGGTCAGCTGGTTTCTCTGCTACCTCCGGGTCGAGATTATTCATCAACATCCGTAAAGCCGCCTCCGTTTGCCAGCTTTTGCATGTGATTCTCGATCCCCTGGGCGCCTTTATCCCAATCTGAACTCCGGCAAGGGTCTCAACATTCTCCTTCACTTTTACCTTTACCTTTACCTTTCCCTTTCCCTTTTCCATAATTGCCACCTCAATTTCAAGCTTATTAAAGCGCAGGCTAAAGCCTGCGACCACAGTCTCCGATTACAGCTGTGTTCTTTCACAGTCTCTCTAACTAACGGCTCACGATTTATGACTTACGCCTAACCGGCTTATGTGCCTCCCAAGTAGGCTTTCTTAACCTGAGGGTTATCAAAGAGCTTTTCGCTGGAATCGCTCAGCACGATTTCTCCAGTTTCGAGAACATAGCCCCGGTCGGCAGCAGAGAGGGCTTTCCGGGCATTCTGTTCGACCAGGAGAATGGTTACTCCCTGGCGATGAAGTTTTTCGATGACCTTAAAGGTCTGCTCCACGTAAATAGGCATTAGGCCCAGCGAAATCTCATCCATCAAAATGACGCGCGGCCTCGACATCAACGCCCGAGCAATGGCAAGCATTTGCTGCTCTCCGCCACTTAGGGTTTTTCCCACCTGCCGCTGCCTCTCCTTTAGCACGGGAAAGAGGCTGAAGGCTTCTTCCATCGCAGATTGAATCGCCTGGTGATCATCCTGGATGAAGGCCCCCATCCTTAAATTCTCGGTCACGGTGAGATCAGGAAAGATTCTTCTGCCTTCCGGAACGAGGCTGATCCCGAGACGAGCTCTTACATGAGCAGGCTCGGAGGTAATGTTTCTTCCGTCAAAGAAGATCCGCCCCCTGCGACATTTAACCAGACCCATGACCGCCCGAAGGGTCGTACTTTTCCCTGCTCCGTTTGCACCAATGATGGTGACCAGCTCTCCCTGGTCCACCCTGAAACTGATTCCTCGAAGAGCAAGAAATTCACCATAAGAGACTTCGATCCCCTCGACCTCAAGCACCTTTAGGTCTCCTTTCCGAGGTAGGCTTCGATCACCTGGCGATTGGACCGGATCTCATCTGGAGACCCTTCCGCAATCTTAGAACCATGATCCAAAACGACAATTCGCTTACAGAGATCCATCACGACCTGCATGTTGTGCTCGATGAGGAGAACCCCGATACCCTGGTCACGAACCTGCAAGATGAGGTCCATGAGTTGGACGGATTCTTCGAAACGTAATCCAGCCGAGGGCTCGTCGAGAAGGAGGAGGCGCGGTCTAAGGGCAAGGGCACGAGCAATCTCAAGCCGCTTTTTTATGCCCAAGGGAAGGTTCTTGGCTAACTGTTTTGTGTAAGCACGAAGTCCAGCCCGGTCAATAAATTTCTGAACTTCTTCAAGAATCTCAGGCTGTCGAAAGGGCCTGGACGATTCCCAGAGAGAAGGATAGAAGCGGTGGCCGGTGGCCACTAGGACATTCGTCTCCACATCCAGATTCGAGAAAGGACGGACGATTTGAAAGGTCCTGCCAATCCCTAAACGGCTGATCTGATGCGGTTTGAGCCGAAGGATGGACTTCCCCTTAAAATCTATCTTTCCGCTCGTCGGAGGATAGATACCTGATACCAGATTGAAAAGGGTCGTCTTGCCCGCTCCATTCGGTCCGATGATTCCGAGAATCTCCCCATCCTCGGCTGAAAAACTCACCCCGTCGAGAGCTCTTAGGCCATCGAACTCCTTGCTCAGGGCCGTCACCTCGAGCAGGATCATGCCTCCCCCCTGACGCGATAGACCATCCAGCGCTTCCCAAAAAGCTTCGCCAAGACTGACTCTGACCCCAGAAGCCCCCCGGGCTGAAAGCGGATCATGGCAACGAGAAGGACACCATAGATGAGTGTCCGGTACTCCATGATCGGCCGGGAAACCTCAGGCAAGACTCCCAGGACCGCTGCCCCAAGGATCGGCCCCCAGCGGGTGCCGATTCCACCAAATACGACCATACAGAGAATGACAATGGATTGGCCGAAACCGAAATTCTGGGGCATGATAAAGGTCAAAAAGTGAGCATAAAATCCCCCGGCAAGGCCAGCCATGGCACTGCCCAATATGAAGGCAAGAACTTTAAAACGAACAATATCCACCCCCATGGTGGCTGCAGCCTGTTCGTCTTCGCGAATCGAAGCCCATGCCAGACCGATCCATGAATGGCCAAGCTTTCGATCGAGCAGGAGAAGAAGAACCAGGATCGCAAGAATGAGGACGAAATATTCGGGCTTGGTCATCTCACGGCCCAACCAGTTGGGAAGGTTGATGCCACCGATACCCATGGCTCCGCCGAAGAAGGGAGCGTAGAGGAAAAGCGCCTCGACAACGAAATTGATTCCCATGGTGGTGATGGCCAGAAAATCATCTCGCACCCGAAGACAGGGAATGCCGAGAATGGCCCCCACGATCCCCGCTACCAGCGCGGCCAACGGGACGTCCATCCAGAAGGGAAAACCAGCCTTGGTATGGAGCATGGCAGCGGTGTAAGCCCCGATGCCAAAAAAAGCCGCATGGCCCAGCGATATCTGCCCCGCACGGCCGGTGATGATATTGAGGCTTTGAGCCAGAATCGCGTAGATCACAAGTGTGATGAGAATGGTGATGACGTAGCCGCTGATCATCTTTCTTCCGTAAGTCGTTAGGTGCAAGGAGTTAGGGGTTAAGCCATCTACGACTTGCGACTTGCGACTCACGCCTCACTCCTCACTCCTAACGTTAGTTAGGCTTTGCCTAAAAGTCCGTAGGGTCTGAACATCAACACTAAAATCATGGCGATAAAAGCCACGGCATCTCTTGGAAAGGGAATGGCCAGAAAACCAATAAAAAAGGTCTCTGCCAGCCCAACGATAATCGATGCCAGAACCGTGCCTGGAATATTTCCCAAACCGCCAAGGACGACGATGGCCAGAGCCTTATAGGCAGGAATGCTTCCCATGGTTGG
The DNA here is from genome assembly GCA_964393245.1 of uncultured Syntrophaceae bacterium. Taxonomy (GTDB): domain Bacteria; phylum Desulfobacterota; class BSN033; order BSN033; family UBA1163; genus CAYMJV01. The sequence continues at coordinate 17 of CAYMTD010000061.1, read as the reverse complement.
CCACACCTGATTATCAT
>CAYMTD010000060.1:6788-9568 GCA_964393245.1 uncultured Syntrophaceae bacterium | reverse complement strand
AGCACCTCCAGGAAGGAAGCGATCGCCTCTTCGGATTTTCCTTGGCGATGATAGATGTACCCCAGATTGAAATGACCCTTGAGGTAATCGGGCCGGAGCTCCAGGGTCTTTCTATACTGGACGAGAGCCTCGTCCAGTTTCCCCTTTTTGAGGTAGAGGATTCCCAGGTTATTGAGGGCTTCCACATGCTTAGGATCCATTTGAAGGGTCTTTTCATAATAACGGATGGCCTCGACTGTTTTTCCTTGCTCACCATAGGCCACCCCCAGATTGAAGTAGGCTTCTGTGAAATTTGGGTTGATCTCAACCGCTTTTTCATATTCTGAGATTTCCTTCTTCCATTTTCCCTGCCGGCCATAGATGACCCCGAGATTGAGATGGGCGCTGGCATATTTGGAATCCATTTTTAATACCTGCATGTATTCGGAAATCGCCTCTTGCAGGTTTCCCCTCTCGGCGGCTTCGAAAGCCAATTGGAAATGATCTTCAAGACTAAGAGGCTTCTTCTGTTCTCCTTTAGATCCGGCGCAAGAGGCCATGAGAAACATCGTCAGGATGGGAACTAACAGTTTGGTCGAGAACCTCAAAGCTTCATACCCCTCTCATAAATTCTGAGCTTCCTTAACAGAAATTGTGGAGTAAATCAAGGCATTTTGTCCCTCGACCCCAAGCCTGAAGGGGGGAAGAGGTCCTTATTATGTCCACCCCCGCCCTCGCCCTCCCACATCGAAGAGGGAGGGGAATGGGTGTCGAGCTTGAGAAGTACATTGGGCATTTTATCTCTTGACCAACTCGCTGATAAACGGTTAGATTGATTTATCCATGAACCAGACGACATCACTTCAGGCGCGAAGATTCTATTACGGCTGGGTAATTGTTGGCCTCGCCATGCTTTCGATGGCCTACTGGTTCGGTCTTCGAACGACGTTTTCGGTCTTCTTCGTGGCCCTCATCGACCAATTCCACTGGGGGCGTGCTGAGGCGGCGGCTGCCCTATCGATCGCCATGGTAGCCTATATGGTGATGGCTCCTATCGTGGGACTTCTGGTGGATCGAATTGGCCCTCGAAAGGTGATCCTTCCTGGAATTGTCCTGACGGCTTTGGGACTTTTTCTTTGCTCCCGAATTGAGGGACTCGCTCATTTCTATCTTTTTTATGGGGTCGTGGCAGGGATAGGTATCCCTTGCCTAAGCATCGCGCCTTTCACGGTCATCCTCGCTCACTGGTTCGAAAGGAAGCGAGGGACGGCGAATGGCCTTGCCAGTGTGGGTATGGGCATCAGTTCACTGCTTTTCGTCCCTCTCTTCCAGTATGTGATCTCTGTCTGGGGATGGCGATCTGCCTTCCTGCTCTTCTCTTCCCTATTCTTGGCCATCCCCCTCCCTCTCAACGCCATCTTCCTCAGGCACAGACCGGAGCAAATCGACCTCCAACCCGACGGAGATTCTGTAGGGACTCTGACCAAGGGAAGATCATCTTTGGTGCACTCTCCTGGGCAAAGGGAGTCGAGCTTGAAAGACTTGATGATGACAGGGCGTTTTTGGTCTGTGGTCATCTTCCCTTCGCTCATCGTCTTTGGCATATATATTGTCATTGTCCATCATGTAAGATATTTGGTCGACCTCGGAGTGGATAAGATGTGGGCTGCCTCTCTTTTTGCTGTCATGGGGGCCATCTCCGGAGGCTTTCGATTCTTCTGGGGATGGCTGTCGGATCGGATTGGCAGAGAAATAACCTATACTCTGGGAGGGGCCTGCTTTTCGCTTGGAATCCTGGCTCTCCTTCTCTTTCAATATCTCTCCTCTCCATTTCTTCTCTATCTTTTTGCCCTCTTTTTCGGCGCAGGGTGGGGGTCCACGGCTCCGATGTTCATGTCCATCTCAGGAGATCTTTACAAGGGAAGAAATTTTGGCCTCATTTATGGTCTGGTGGAAGGGAATATTGGGATAGGGGGAGCTGTTGGGACGTGGGTGGGCGGATACATCTTTGACCGGACGCAGAATTACCTCTGGGCATTCATTCTTGCCATCCTTATCAGCTTTATCTCCATCGTCTTGGTCTGGTATATCGCCCCACGAAAACATCGAAGGGTCAACACCATCGCTCAATAGATCCATGCTTTGCTAATTGACTCAGCGCTGTGATAAAATTAAGGCTGTAGGCGCTGAAATCTTCGAAGGATGGTTTTCAGGCCAGCTACAAGAGTTTCCCGCAAGGAGGAAAAAACGAGACCGATTCTCATTATCGAAGATGAGAAGGATATCGTCGACCTGATTGGTTACCATGTCAAGCAAGCGGGTTTTTCTGTGGTCGAAGCCCTGGATGGCGCTTCTGGGCTTGAACGGGCCAGAAAAGACCGCCCGGCCCTGATCATCCTCGACCTCATGCTTCCTGGCATGGATGGGAAGGATATCTGTAGAGCGCTCAAATCGGATCCCCAGACACGTTCCATCCCCGTCCTGATGCTAACGGCCAAATCAGAAGAGATGGATCGGGTCGTCGGTTTTGAGCTGGGAGCGGATGACTACGTGACCAAGCCTTTTAGCCCGAGGGAGTTGGTTCTAAGGATCAGAGCCATCCTCCGCCGTCAGGAGGTCCCTCCAGAAGGGGAGAGGGTAGTTGAGATCGAAGACCTCAGGATCGACATGAACCGTCACCAGGTTTTTCTCCAAAAGAAACCGCTCTATTTGACCGCCACAGAGTTTAAGCTTTTGGTAGAGCTGATATCAAACAGGGGTCGGGTCCAGACCCGCGAGAGGCTCCTCGATAAGGTCTGGGG
>CAYMTD010000060.1:0-6688 GCA_964393245.1 uncultured Syntrophaceae bacterium | reverse complement strand
TATCAAACAGGGGTCGGGTCCAGACCCGCGAGAGGCTCCTCGATAAGGTCTGGGGGTATACCTACGAGGGATACGCCAGGACCGTGGACACGCACATTCGGAGACTGCGAGAGAAACTTGGCAAAAGGGGGGAATGGATCGAGACCCTCCGCGGCGTGGGGTATCGATTTCGGGAGGAGTCGAAGTGAAGGTTCATTTTCGCACAAGGCTGGGAGCTCTCTTCATCCTTCTCTTGGTATGTTTTATCCTCATTCAGGCCCTCCTGGTCCATTTCTTTGAAAGGTCTCTTCTCCTTTCCTCTGTTTTGGCCTTCTTAATGATTACGCCTTTGGCCTATCTGATTTTGAAGTTTCTAACCCAGCCCATCCAGGCCGTTACCGAACTGGCGGACCGGGTTGCCTCCGGAAGTCTGGGGGAAGGCTCACGCGTCGAATCGGAGGACGAAATGGGGAGACTCTCGAAAGCGATCAACGAAATGAGACTCCAGCTCCAGAATAAGATCGAGGAGGTCTCCAGAGAAAAGGACTACCTCCAGGCCCTCTTAGGGGGGGTCCTGGAAGGAGTTCTTGTGGTGGATGGGAGAGGTCGAATCAAGATGGTGAACGATGCGCTCCGGCAGCTTCTCTCCCTTCCTCCTTCCATAGAAGGGCGGACCCCTTTAGAAGTCATCCGTCATTCCCAGTTGGAAAAGAGCCTGCAACAGGTCCTTGAGGACGGTCAGAGCACGACATTGGAGTTGACCCTCCCTTCGCCCCAAGAGAAGACCTTTGAGGTCAATCTGGTGGGGATTCCACCCCCTTCGGACGGGGTAGCAAAAGGAGAGGAGGGTCGCCAAGGGGTGATAGCCGTTTTCCATGATATCACCCGGCTCAAGGAACTGGAGAAAATTCGCCAGGATTTTGTAGCCAATGTCTCCCATGAGCTGCGTACGCCGTTGACCACAATCAAAGGATATGCAGAAACCCTGCTGGACAGCGCCCTGGGGAAAGACGTGGCTCCGCGCTTCGTCGAAGTCATCAAAAGGCATGCCGATCGTCTGGAAAAGATTGTAGAAGACCTCCTGATGCTTTCCAAGATCGAGTCGAAGGAGTTTGTGCTGAGCATCGAGCCTGTTTCTTTATCAGAGTTGATCGTTAATGTCTTGGATTTCCTCAGGGAGTCTCTGAGTAGGAAAAGGATCACGGTGTCTTATGACCTCACCCGCCCTCTCCCACTGGTCCGTGGGGATCGCCATTACCTTGAACAGGTCTTTGTCAACCTTCTCGATAATGCCATTAAGTATGGCCGAGAGGGGGGGGAGATCTCGATCTCGGTCGCGGAAAGAGGTCAAAGGGAGGCGGAGGTTTCGGTCAGGGATGATGGCATAGGTATTCCGAAGGAGGATCTTCCGAGAATCTTCGAGCGTTTCTACCGAGTCGACAAAGGCAGGTCAAAGGAACTCGGTGGGACAGGTCTCGGCCTTTCGATCGTGAAGCATATTGTCCAAGCTCATGGAGGAAGGATCTGGGCCGAGAGCACATTTGGAAAAGGTTCTACGTTCCATTTCACATTGCCTCTCCGCTCCTCCCCCCTCTCCCCTTGAGGGAGAGGGATGGGGTGAGGGGGAGTTAAAGGTCGCTAAGCGATTTCTCAATCTTTGGAAGGTCCGCTTCTGCAATGTGAAGGACGAAGATTGACTCCTTGGCATCCTCCATGGCAGACCCATAGACATAGTCAATATTTACCTTAGCCTCACCAATTCTTTTCACAACCCTGCCCAGCATCCCCGGCTGGTTCAACAACCTGAAGACCAGGACTGGCTCCGTATCCACCAGATGATTGGCTTTCAACATGGCCTTCTCTGCCTCATCCGATTTGTCCACAAGCAGTCGAATCAGGGAATAATCCGCAGAATCCTTTAGAATGCCTCGATAGCTTTCGGCGAGGGCGATTCGCCTTCCGGTCTTCTCCCTCATATTGTAAAGCTCTTTGACCGAATCCTTCGCATTTTGAATACTCATCGCCAGGATATTAATATTTTCCGCCTTCAGGACATCGCAAAGTTTCGCAAGTTCTCCTGGCGCATTGGTCAGAATCACTGAAAGCTGGGTTCTTTTCTCCATCGAATCCTCCCCAATCAAAAGATTGCTTCAAGATAACAGGTCGACGATGGAAGGTCAAGGGGGAGGAGAAGGGGCTAATCGCTTTACAATAGATAGTTTTTGACCGAGATGAAAATGCCCAATCCTGCCACGATAACAATCCAGATCAAAAGCAAGGCAATACTGATCTTACCAAGTCTGTGCATCGAAGGGGTTGCCTCATAGTGGCCTTCCTCCTTGCCTGATTTGTATGCCACTAAAAGGAGATAGGAGACAATGACCAGACCCATTAGAAAGGTAGACATAAATAAGAGAGTGCTACCCCAGTCGATGTTCAGCCCGTAATTAAAGATAGAAAAATCAAAACGGCCAAGATATTTCATTCTTAAGGCTTCCCTTGTATAGGACATTCCAAAAATGGTCAGAAAAGCTCCCCCTATGCTCGGGACCGCATATTTAACCGGATTCCTTTGTGCATTGCTCAAAAAAACGAGCAATACCATACCCAGTGCTGCGCCTATCAGAAAGAATGGATTCATAAAGAAACCCAACTCTCCCGGTAAGCTTAGAAGCCACCAGAATCCTATAGCCGCTTGTATGGCTGTAAAGAGAAAGGCCATCTTTGCACCTGTCCTTCCGATCCACTGGATGTATCCTCTATCCATATCCCCTCTTTTTTCGAAATACCAAGCATAGAGCATCAGAAATATCCCTGCCATGGCGATGGAGGGGATGATAAAATGAAGAAATCTCGGTAGTTGAAAAGCATGGAGGGAGGCCCCAGATGCATCAACAATATTCCCCTTAATATACCATCCGAGCCATTTTCCAGGCTGAAGGAGCTGATAGCCAAGGGAATGCATGATAACTCCTGCAAGAAGAAATAGGGCAACCGCTACTATGCCGAAGAAAGCATACCCCTTTCCTTCCTTCTTCTCTCTTCGCAAATAAAAGATGTAGGTAAAACTATAGGCTATCATCATGATGAGTATAAACCCTATAACCCACACGGCAGAAAGCGTATTAGATACATACCAGAAAGGGTCGTAAACCACCTGGACAAAGAGAAGTGGTGCTACACCCAGGACCATGGCCATGGAGACATTGACAGGAACTGCCTTTGCCACTGTTCTGGAGAGTCGCCTCCAGTACCCCTCACCCTTGAAATATCCGTAAACAGCCAGAAAAGAAGTCCCCAATGTAAAATTCACAAAGATGATGTGAAGGGCAAAGGTCAAAACCATCAATACCTGGAATACAATAGGATAAAAGGGTATCCCCATTGGGTCCTGTAAGGCTTTCAACATTGTTCCTATCTCCACAGCATCCTCCTTTCTATTGATTAAGGGAAACCAGATAAGCTGCAAGGGCTTTCTTCTCTGCGGCTGTTCCCTGAAATGGCGGCATGTAAGGAAACCCTTCAAGGGCATGGAGAAAGCCCTCTGCCACCTCCACCTCCTTGAAACCAAGCCTTCTCACTCTCTGAGGCATCGGCCTTAGCCCTTTTTCGTTAAGAGTGTGACATGATGAACATTCGATAAGGGCGATCAACCTTCCTGCCTCCAACATGTTGCCTTCTTTTACCTCTCTCAAGCCTTCAGGTACAAAAGGAGAGACCTTGAGAATCCCTTTCTCATCAATCATCGCCCTCTCTGCCCTTACCCCTTTCGCGGGGATATCATTTGCAATTATCCGATTTGAATACATATATTGGGGAATAATGTAGGGCTTTCTTATCATCTCCCTTATCCTCTCGGCTGACCAGATCCCGCCGAATACGACTGCAATGGCCACTATGGCAGGAAGGAGCTTTATTCTGAATGGTTTTACCCCTGCATAGAGGAAATAGAGAACCATAAGACCCATTGCAGCAATCATCCCTGTTTTAAGGCTCTTTGGTGTAAGGAGGCCTATCAGTTCCTGGGAGCCTGAAGGCAAGGTCTTCAGATACCAGAACAGTAGGATCACTCCCAATATCATGCCTGTTATGCCCCACCTCGATGCTGTTTTAATAATGAATGATCTCACATCACCATTCTTTATCCTCGTTGCCACGGCAATAGCATAGGCCGCTGCGATGCCGAACATCAGTGTTGTCCTCATTAAGAGCTGAGACCAGTAGGTCTGGTTAAAGAAGCCATCGAAGAAATTTCCTGTCTCAGGCCATTTCCCGGGTGAAAGCATGAAGGCAAGGATTCCAGTGATGACCACCATTGTCGTCCAGGAGGCAATGGCAAAAACCCAGCCAATCTTCAGATGAGTTCTATTATCCACCCTCCCCAGGGTATAATAATAGATGAATATCCCTGTCACCTCAATGATGAAGAAGACCCATTCTGTTGCCCATCCCCAGACATAATTGTGAATCAAACCCGATATGCCTCTTGGATTCGCTACCGTGGCAGCATACCAGATGCCGATGCCACTCAATGAGCCAAAGACATAGGAAAATACGAGGAGTAACAGGGAATACTTCTTGATGAATTCAAGAAGTTCTGGTCTATCCTCTCTATATGCCTTTGCCTCTACATAGACATTGAACCACATTGCACTCGTGGAAAGGTGGGATGGCAGGATGTGGAATGTGGCAATCAATGCCAGTATGATACCAGCAGTCAGACCTGGCACTTCCCATATCGGATACATATGATCCTCCTCCGCAAATGGGGAAAAAATCGTCCTTTTTTATCAAAAAATTCTATTCTCCCCTAACCAGCTTTGCAAACTTTTCCCTCTCTAACCTTTTCTCTACCTCCTTTCTTATTTCGACCCAGATGGGGTGAACCGCGCATATGCGACTGCGGCCACATATTCTCCTGTCGATGGCGCACGCACTGATGGCTGAAGGCCCCTGAATCGCTTCAATCACTTCAAGAAGGCTAATCACCTTCGGTCTTTTTGCAAGTTGAAACCCTCCTTTCATGCCTCGGATTGAAGTCACGAGTCCCTTCTTCGAGAGACGCTGAAGGATCTTAGCCAGAAAACTCCTTGGAACATCCATGGATTCAGAGATCTCTTTGGCGCTGGCTATCCACCCCGGCTCTTTTGATAGGTAGAGGACACACCGGATTGCATAATCTGCCTCTCTCGTTACGTACATCGCTTATTTAAAGAACCTTTCGAGAAGCCCTTTTAGCATCATAGCATGCCTTGCCTCGTCTCGAGAGGATTCGTCAAAGAGGTCATGGGCTTCATCCACATTCACCTCTTTTGCCTTTACCGCCGATTCCCTCTTCCCCTTATTCGCCCCCATTTCTCCATTGAGCATCTTTTCGAGATTCTCTTTTGTGCTTCCAGAGATGAGGCCATTCAGTTCAGCATACCTGGCCGCATGGTCTGCCTCTTCCCATGCAATTCGCTTGAGGGCTTCCGCGATCTCCGGGTAGCCCTCCCTCTGGGCCTGTCTTGCCATAGCAAGATAAAGCCCCACTTCTTGCGTTTCACCTCTGAAATTGGCCATTACAGCCTCTTCGACATCCGTCCCCTTGCTGACTCCAAGTTTGTTCACATTTACGAGCTCCATAATTTTGCCCTCCCCCTCCTTAAAATTGGACTATTTCAGTCCCATTTATCACAACAAACAACTACTTGTCAAGAGTTTTCTTTCCAAAACAATTTGGATCATTCAATATGAAGACCATCCACAAAAATAATTGCCACAAAAATTTCATCTTTCCGACATCTTTCTGTCACATACGTCTTTTATTCTACCATTGATGAGGAAATGGTTACTCGCTGATCTTCACATCCATACCACTTTCAGCGATGGAACTGTCCCATTAGAGGACGTAGTCAAATTATACGGAGAAAGTGGATTTGATGTCATTGCCATTACCGACCACCTCTTCGATACAGAATCCGACAAGAGCCTTGAGATCCACGGGGAAGGAAAATCGATCAAGGACATCGAGGCCTATTTTCGCAAGATCGAAGAGGTCTCCACGTGGGCCGACAAACATTACGATCTTCTGGTCATCTCCGGTCTCGAGATCTGCAACCTTGGAAGAGATTTCCACATCTTGGGCCTTGACTTGAAGGAACCGGTGAGCCCAAACCAGGATGCGGAAACAGTCATTAAGGCAATCCATCGGCAAGGTGGGCTTGCCGTTGCTTCCCATCCACACCTGAAACTCTCCTTCTTTCTTCAGGCAGACCACACCTCCATTAAAAGGCACCCGCTCCACCTGTGGAAATTTAGAGAGCGATACGCGGATAAAATCGATGCCTGGGAAATCGCCAATAGAGATGACCTCTTTGAAGCTGTTGGCCTGGAACGTTTTCCCTTCGTGGCCAGTTCTGATTTTCATGAACGTCATCATTTGACCTCCTGGAAGTCAATTATCTTCTCAGAAAAAGAGAAGGAATCCATCAAAAGGGCCATCCTCGAGAGGAAGGTTGCTATTTTCTTTTTTAATGACAGGAAGATGCACGAGCCCCTTCCGATCCCGCCGATCAAAGAAAGGGCCACCCCAGAGGAAAAGGAGATGGATGCCACCGTAGAAGCGACTGTTTTGATCGTTGACGATGAGAGGGATCTTGTGGAAATGCTCGCCTACAACCTCGGAGAAAGAGGATATCGAGTGGTCAAGGCCTACGATGGTTTTGAG
>CAYMTD010000059.1:0-9592 GCA_964393245.1 uncultured Syntrophaceae bacterium | reverse complement strand
CGTTATCATGAAACCTGTTGACATAATCTCTCATCTGATCGGCCCGAACCCATGACTTGTGGAGGGCATCGAGATTGGCTTGCGAGAGGGATTCAAACCCAATGAAGAGCGCGACGCAACCTGATTCAGAAGCAAGCCTCATCAACTCCTTTTCTCTTGTCATGGCCACGGAGGCAAAGCTTCCCCACTTTATCCTCAGGGGAATCAAGGCCCGAAAGAGGTCCTTGGCAAAGTCGGCTCTTCCTCCTATGTTGTCATCGATGAAGAAGACGGTTCGCGAGCGCGCCTGAACCAACGATGTCTCGAGATCCGCCACCACCTCCTTCACCGGTCTCAAGCGGTACTGGTGTCCGAAGAAGGGCCTCACTGAACAGAATTCGCAATCATGGGGACAGCCCCGCGTGGCTTGTACCGAATGCAGGATGCTGCGGTGTTTTGGGCGGAGCAGATCATAACGCGGCCTTGGCAACCGATGAAGATCGGGAAGCCTTTCGCCCCGATATACCCCCTGCATTCGGCCTTCTTTGAAGTCGGCCAGGACGCGCTCGAAAATCCCTTCTGCCTCACCAACGACTACCGCATCGGCATGTTGAAGTGCTTCCTCTGGCATGACCGTCGGATGCATGCCTCCCATGAGAACAGGTATCTTTCTACGGCGAAAGTGATCAGCGAGTCCATAAGCATGGGAAGCGTCGAGCGTAAGCGTGGATAGGCCAACAAGGTCGGCCTGGGCCTCCGGATGAATTGCTTCAATGGCCTCGTCGATGACCTCAATCTCCCACTCCGGGGGAAAGAGCGCAGCCACCGTAATCATATTGAGCACTGGAAAGGGGAAAGGCGGCTGTTCGGCCAGCACAAGAGATTTGTCAATGGCATTGATGAGAAGGACTTTGGGCATAGACGCAAAATCTAAGGTTAAAGTTGAGAAATAATGCAAATGCCTCAGGGCTAAGGTAATCTATTTCTCTATTAAGAGAATCCCGTCCTGAATTCCTTAAACCCTGAAATAAATTCAAGACCTGCTTCGAGATGACAAGAACGGATGCTCCTTATTTTTCTGATTCAATCCTTTACCATATTCATTGCGCCCGAGCAACCAAAGACCCTTCCCGTTTATTGATCGGGGTTCCTTTCAGGTTCCTCCTCCGAGATAGGCTTTTTGCATCATTTCGTTGCGGAGAAGGTTCTGGGCGGTGTCGGCAAGGACAATCGAACCTGTTTGAAGTACGTAACCACGATCGGCAATGGAGAGGGCCATATTGGCATTCTGCTCGACGACAAAGACGGTCGTCCCTCTTTGATGAACCATCTGGATCAACTCAAACTGCTGGTCGACCAGAACCGGTGCAAGTCCCATGGAGGGTTCATCCATCAAAAGGATTTTCGGGTTGGAGAGAAGTGCCCGTGCCATGGCCAGCATCTGCTGCTCGCCTCCGCTCAACGTGATCCCAAGTTGATGGCGACGCTCCCTGAGCCGGGGAAAGAGTTGAAACATTCGATCCATATCCCTCTTGATCTGAACACTGTTGGTTCTGAGATAAGCTCCCATCTCCAGGTTTTCCAAAACGGTCAGCCGAGGGAAAATCCTTCTGTTTTCAGGAACGATGGAGACGCCCTTTGACACAATGTATTTGGTCGGTTTTCCATCAATCCTCTCCCCGGCCAGTTTAACCTCTCCTCTTTTTGGCCTGCAGACTCCCAAGATCGTTTTGAGGACTGTACTCTTTCCCGACGCATTCCCTCCAAGTAGGCAGACGAGCTCACCGGTGGCTATCTCGATATTGACGCCGTAGAGCGCTTGAATGCTTCCGTAATAGGTATCGACATTTTCAAGTTTCAGGATCGGCGTGTTACCCATCGTCTAATTCTTTTTCCTTCCTAAATAGGCTTCAATGACCTGCGGGTGATTGGCCACTTCGTCGTAGTTTCCTTCAGCCAATTTTCTTCCGTAGTCCAGGGCGATTACCCTATCGGAGATCGTCTTGACGACGTTGAGCTTATGCTCAATGACAAGAATCGTATAGCCATAGACATCCCTGAGCTTCTTGATGAATTCGGTAATCTCTATCGTCTCCTGCGGGTTCATCCCGGCAGACGGTTCATCGAGCATGAGAAGTTTTGCATTCGTCGACATTGCTCTGGCAATCTCAAGGCGCCTTCGGTTGGCGTAGGACAATGACGTGGCCTTCTGATCGAACCGGTAGCCGGTCAGGCGAGCGCCAAAGAGGCCCAATTTCTCCCTCGTGATGGTGTCGGTCTCAATCTCCTCTTCTCGGTAGCGGGGTAGATGAAAAAGAATAGAGATCGGTCCCGAATGGGTTTGACAGAATTGGCTCACCTTGGCGTTGTCGAGAACAGTCATGTTGCTAAAGAGTCTCAGGTTTTGGAACGTCCGGGCGATGCCCGCCTTCACCACCTGATGGGGTTTCAGCCCCGTTATATCGATGCCTTCGAAAAAGACCTTCCCCGTAGTTGGAGGGTAGATGCCGGAGACAAGGTTAAACACAGTCGTCTTCCCTGCCCCATTGGGTCCAATCATGCTCAGGATCTCCCTTTCGTGGACGATGAGGCTCAAGTCATCGAGCGCTCTTAATCCACCGAAATTCATGGTCACGTTTCTCACTTCGAGCACGGGTCGGTCCCCCCTCCTGAAGCGGGGCCTTATCTGCAGCTCCATCTTGTCCGTTTCTGTGTAATAAAGATCGGTCGAGGCCTTGAGAACACCTGTTTCTTCTTTGTTCGGCCTCTTCTTTCCTTTTGTAAGAAAACCAATCTCTCCCATGATTCCCTGGGGTCGAAGCGCCATGAGGACAATCAAAATCAACCCATAAGACATCATCCGGTAGGCACCGTATTCCCTCAAGAATTCTGGCAGAATGGAGAGCACGATGGCTCCCAGAACCACGCCGACAATATTCCCCAGCCCTCCAAGGATGACCATACAATAAATGATGACGAGCTGTGGAAAATCGAAATTATTTGGGAAAACAGATTCTTGAAACGAAGCAAAGAGCGTTCCTGCCCCCCCTGCGATGAAGGCCCCTCCGGCAAAAGCCAGGAGCTTCATCTTCGTCGTATTGACCCCCATGGCTTCTGCGGCAAGTTCATCCTCACGAATGGCCTCCCAGCCTCTCCCTAATCTCGATCTCTTAATCCGGAGCGAACCCAAGACGACGATCACAGCGAAAAACCAGATGATGTACGAATAGACCATGGGAGATTCAATTCTTAGCCCGAAGAAGTTGATCGGGTCGAGATTGTAGATTCCGTTCACCCCACCGGTGATATTGATCGGCCGATCGAGATTGAGCAACAGGAGCTTAAAGATTTGCGCAAAGGCCAATGTGACGATGGCAAGATAATCTCCCTTCAATCGCAAACTGGTGCAGCCCAAGGCGAATCCAAAGCCCATGGTGATAAGTGCAGCGAGAGGAAGCACGAAAAGAAAGGGCAGATGAATATTGAAGTGATCTGACGATAAAAAGGCGTACGTGTAGCCGCCGATCCCGAAAAAGGCAACATAGGATAAGTCCAACAACCCGGCAAATCCTGCTACAACATTTAGTCCCAGGGCGAGCATGACGAAGAGGCCTGTCATGGTGTAGATTCGGAGCCAGTAATTGTTGGGCATGAAATGGGGAAGCAGCCCCAGAGCCACCGCTGTGATAAGGCAGAGAGCGATCTTCTCTGTCTCGCTCCATTCTCTTTTTTCAAGCCTCTCCATCAAACCTTTTCCGGAATCTTCTCACCCATCAGGCCCCACGGCCTGAAGATGAGGACGACGATGAGAATAACAAAGGCGACGACATCCTTGTAGGTGGCCGGGAAGAAAGTGGTGGCTAAGGACTCGAATAAACCGAGGAGAATACCACCGATCATGGCACCGAAGATATTTCCAATTCCTCCGAGGACAGCGGCCGTGAATCCTTTCAGCCCTGCCTGAAAACCGACGTAATAATCGACCTGGGTGAAGAGCAACCCGACTAGCGTTCCCGCTGCACCTCCTAAAGCGGATCCGATTAGAAATACCAGGACGATGATCCTGTCCACGTCAATCCCCATGAACGTGGCGGCTTCCGTATCCTGAACCGTGGCCCGCATGGCTTTTCCCACCTTCGTCTTTTTGATTAAGATGGTCAGGAGCGCCATCAGGCCAAAGGCGACAACGATCACAAGAATCCTCATAAAAGAGAAGACGACGCCTCCTGCCTCAATGACACGGAGGCTTTCAGGAATGAGCGAAGAGACATAGAAAGAGCGTGCCTTTGCTCCTTGATAGTTCAGAACGAGATTCTGCAAGAAGATGGAGACGCCGAGCGCACTCAGGAGAAGATTCATCCGGGGGGCTTTTCGAAGCGGGCGGTAGGCCAATCGTTCAATGATCATCCCTAGGAAACCGGTGAGCACCATAGTAACGATGATCATCAGAGAGATGACCAAGGAGGCATGGAGGATGGGGACATTCCCTCTGCTCAGTAGATAGAGGACCCACCATCCGATAAACCCCCCGATCATGTAGACCTCTCCATGAGCAAAGTTGAGCATGGAGAGAATGCCGTAGACCATCGTATAGCCGATGGCGATCAAGGCATAGACACCCCCAAGGGTCAGACCGTTGACGAGCTGTTGAGGCAATTGTTGAAGATAGACTTCCATCTCTTTGAACCAAAGACAAAACAGGTATAAAGAAAGGTCCTGATCAATGGAAATGGATCAGGACCTTCCTTGTGAAATCATGGACCGACCTATTGGTTGTTATTTCCCGGTCATGACTGCCAGTTGTTTAAAATCTTTCCCTACCACCTGGAAGAAGTAGGTGGCCCCGCCTTCCAGATCTCCCTTCTTATCAAAGGTGACCGGAAAACCCAGAATCCCTTTGAAGTTCTTCGTCTTCGCCACGTTTGCCAACACCTCTTTACGATTTAGCTTATTGGCTTTCGCTGCCTTGTCGATGGCTGTCAGAAGGATGTTGGCGGCCTCATAGGCCGGGGGGCCGAAACCGCTGATCGAACCGTACTTGGCCTCGAATTTTGCGATATAATTCTTTGCTTCTGGAATGGCAAAAACATCCGGTGCAAAGTGGTAAACATACGCACCCTCTGCAGCTCCCTCGGAGGCCTGGATAAAATCTTTCTTATCCCGTGCGCCTTCCGTTCCGAAGAATTTCGCTTTAATTCCCAGCTCCTTTGCCTGACGAACTCCGATGGCCTGATCCGGGGCGGTGGTGGCGACGAAGAACAGGATATCGGGGTTGAACGCCTTCACTTTGGTCAGAACAGGTGAAAAGTCCTTCGCCCCGGCGACGATGGTATCCTGCATGATGTCAGCATCTTTCATACCCAACTTCTTAAGACCCTTGATCGTTTCCGCTGCGATGTTCTCACAGTAAGCGACCTTCTCGTTGAGCACAGCGATCTTTTTCGCCTTCAGATTTCTGGTAATAAAGAGGGCGCAGTTCCACCCGTGCGCATCATTTCTGGCGTTGACCCTGAAAAAGTTCTTAAATCCCTGCTCGGTCAGGTCCGGCTTTGAAGCGGCCGTGGTAATATTGACCAGATCGCACCCGCTGTATATCTTTAGGGTTGCCTGGGCCGTATGGCTCATAGGTGGACCAATGACTCCAACAATTGAACTGTCCGCACAGAATTTCTGAGCGACGTTAACAGCCTGGGCTGGATCCATAGCATCATCGCCCATGGGATGCTCAATCTTCATCCCCTTGATGCCGCCCTTCGCATTCCACTCGTCGATCGCAATCTGAGCTGAATTATAAATTTCCATGCAGGGAGCCGCTGCATCCCCTGTAAAAGCGCCCGCATCACCTACACGGATCACCTTCTGCTGGGCACCCAACTCTTTCCCGGGGCCCCCAAGAAGAAGGCCCACAGCTACCAAGATCGTTACCAGAATATTCCTTTTCATCTTTTCCCCTCCTTCCAGAATCTTATTGTGGATTTGAAATCCCACCCTTGAACATCCAATCAGTACTATAAACTTTGAGGAAAAGTCAATATCTAAAAATATTGGGAATTAGGGAATATGGGAATTGGGGAATGAAGAGATTGGATTGATCAGAAAGCACGAACCGATTGCTATTTCCGGGGAATTCCTTTTTCACTCCACCCTTTAATCTTGTAATATTCCTTGACCATTTTCTCGATATCGATCACACTTCCGGCGGTGGCCCCTTCTTTTAATGGTTGTTGAACAAACCGTTTGGGCAGGGTATCGAGCGAAGGGTCCATACCGAATTCAAGATTCATCTTCCTGTCCGTATCGATCATCTCGGCCAAATCGCGGTCAAGACGGTCCGGAGTAAACCGAAGCCCTGTGCCTGAAATCAAAAGCTCCGAGGCTATTTCAAAGTCAAGGATATCCATGCAAAGGCCGATATTTTTGCACATCGTAAGACAATCGATCAGAAGCGCCAACCTTTCAGAATAATCCACCAGGGCCGCCTTCCCCTCTTCCGAGAGCCGATTGGCTGCCTCTCTCGTTCCGAACCTCTTTTCGGCCTCCTCATACCGTTGGGTCAATTCGAAGAAGGGCTCTGCCCTAAGGTGATCTCCCCCCCTTGAGGCAATGGCATAGGTCAGCCCATAGGCCTTGATTCCTCTTGGATCTCCGCAGATCATATCGAGTCCCTTGACATGAAAGGCATATTCCTCAGTTCCCTTTCCGAACTTCTGGGCAAGCTTCCGGGTTCCCTCTGCGAAGAGATCACCGATACCTTCCCTCATGGCAATCATCGTCAAGAGCTTGCCGATGGCTTCCGTATTTCCCCACCTCAGGTCTAATCCGTCAAGGTCTTCCTTCTTCAACAACCCCTTCTCAATACATTCAACCGCCCATCCAATCGCCTCTCCAGAACTGACGGAATCCATGCCCATCCGGTTGAGAAAGGCGTTCGCTCTTAAGGTGAATTCCAAGTTATCGATTCCGAGGCGCGAAGAATAACTGCAGAGGGTCTCAAACTCCGGCCCCTCACTCTCCACCTCCTTCGTCATATAGTAACGGGAACAGTGGACATTGCAGTTGAAGCAGCTCTTGTTCTTCACCTTGAACCTATTGGCTAGGGTTTCACCGCTCACCTCATCCAGTTTTTCGAAGGTCCCCTTCTGAAAGTGCCGGGTAGGTAAAATTCCAATCCGGTTGAGATCGGTCATAAGCATCGTTGTCCCGAGATTCTTCCTCTTTTCAAACTCTGGATGGGAAACGATCTTTTTGTCGATCTCCTTGCATAATTCCAGAAACCTGAGGGGATCAGCCAGAGTAGCAGCTTCCCTTCCTTTGACGACAACGGCCTTGAGGTTTTTGGACCCCATGACGCAGCCCATTCCCGTCCTTCCGCACATCCTCGAGTTGTTGCACGCAATGGTAGCATATTTGACCAGATTCTCCCCGGCAGGTCCAATAGAAGCAATCTGCACGGAAGGGTCTCCCAGCATCTTTCGGAGGGCAGAACTCGTCTCCCAGATATCCTTTCCCCAGAGATCGGTAGCGTCCCTCAGCTCCACCTTTTCATTACTGATCAGGAGATAACAGGGGCGCTCGCTCCGACCGGTGATAATCACCTGATCATATCCCGCTTGTTTCAACTCGGGACCGAAGTGTCCCCCCGCGGAGGAATCGCCCAGGATACCGGTCAGAGGAGACTTAGCCGTAAAGGTGAAATAGGCAGAGGCCGACAGGTAACTTCCCGTTAATGGGCCCACGCCCAAGATCAGCAGGTTTTCCGGAGAGAGAGGATCTACATCCTTTTTTAACTCAAGATAGAGCCTTCTCGAATTCATTCCCCTCCCGCCGATGGTCTGAAGGCAGAGATCCGGATCCGCTCTTTCCGTCTTCACCCCTCCGGTTGTGAGATCAACCCTCAAACTCCTGCCTGCATAACCGTAGATCAATTCAGGCCCTCCTTAATCGAACCCATTTCTCTCTCACGGACTCAGCCTCTTTTGACACGAAGTTGAATCGTTTCTCTTCTGCAGAAAGACCTTTATTCTTCTTCGCCCAGTCCTTTAGGCTCACGGTCTCTTTCCTCTCCGGCTCAAAAGTGAGGGCCCCCAGGTTGCATTCCTGAATACACCGGGGATCCCCCCCGCAGAGATCGCAAACATAGGGAATCTCCTCATGCAATTCGATGGCACCGATCGGGCAGAGGCGCTCACAAACCCCGCAGGCATCGCAAAGGGTGGGAGAGACGATAATCTGACCAAAATCTCCAATCTGAATCGCCCCTTGGGGACATCTTGTACAAAACCGCTCTTTACAGAGTTGGCACACCACTGGGAAGTCGATTCCGATCTCTTCTACCTTCAGAACCTTGATTCGAGAGCGGGACCTTCCCGTCTTCCCCGTTCGAAAGAATGAACAGTTCACTTCGCACCGCTTGCACCCTGAACATTTCGAAATATCCACCAAAATCATTTTGCAAGCCTCTCAATCCGATAATAGACCTTGCCTTTGGGATCAGGGCAACAAAACTGATTTGCTTTCTTTGTCCAATCGTTCTCTGAGGAGTCAACCCGTTGAAGGAGTGGAAAAATCGGCATCATACTCTGAAGGGCCCAGAGACAGATATGTTTCTTTTCAGGAATCGTAATCTTCCCTCCATCTACAAAGAAATGGTCTCCTACAATCATCGGAAGATTACAGTATCCGTCAATTCTCTCCACTATCACCTTCAATCTGTACATGATCTACTCCTTTAGAAAATCTTAATTTACGAAGGGGAACGGACTATCCATTTTAAAATCATTTTTAACATATCCTACTAATAATCTTCCAGTCTATTCTTATAAGACAAAATGAAGCTTTTATGGCAGCGGCCTTTCTGATATGATTTAGAAGGGGTGCTACGAAATCATTTTAACACGATCTTTTTCTCTCTTCCCTAAAATCTTGGTGACGCCGGAATGCTGGAGACGGTTGAGTATTTTTCGGATTTCTTAAGAAAGATAGGAGCCCCTAATTTTTTGGCGATCGGCATCGTCTTGATCGTCCTATGGCTCCTGATCTCTGGTCTCCGAAGAGGATTGAGGAAAGGAGAAGACAGTAAGGAATCAAAAAAGAAGAATGAGGAGGGTTAGAAATCTGAATCCAATCATTTTTTTAAGATTTTCCAAGAAAGGGCAAAAGAGATCGCAAAGGCGAACAACATGCCTGACATGGAGAAAAGGAAGAAGAGCACGATGAGTCTTTCCTTCACAGGGGCGTATTTGCTTTCTATCATTCCTGCGTAAAGCACTCCAAATGAAAAGGATCTTACATCTGGCTGAACTGAGATGCTCCTTCACCCTTTCCTGCGCCTCATAGATGATCTGGTTGGTCACCATTGAATTAACGATGAGGACCGTCACCACGCCAATCAGACAAGCAAGTGCTAAGAGGAAGAGGCCTAACTGGGCTTTAGTGGCTATCCTCATATTGTATAAATTATCAGAAATAAAAGAGAAATTAAACAAAAAAAATATCTTGCCATAGAGATTTTTTTCTGCTAAATATATTGTGAAAAAATTCATAAATTTAACAGCGGAGGGGACGTAAGAAAGGAGGCCTCTGATGGGAAAGTTTGATGCGATTTATGACGATT
>CAYMTD010000058.1:0-9608 GCA_964393245.1 uncultured Syntrophaceae bacterium | reverse complement strand
TCCTTGGGAACTCTTGAGAGAAGGTGGATGACGCGGTTGATCTCCTGATCATCCATCAGGGCATCGTAAACGCGCACGATCCGGTGTCTCCGGAGGGCGTCATCGTCTCCTTCTCCGGAACCCACATAATGTCGATACCCGAAACTTTCGAAGAGGTCGTGGAAGATGTTGGCGCCCGTAGAGACGACCACATCAACCAGTTTCATGTGAATCATATCAGAGATCACCTGACGCATACCCCCCGGAATCATCGCCCCAGAGAGGCCCAGAAAGACAATACACTCGGGATCGCTGAGCATTTTGCGAAAGACTTCAAAGCATTTGTAAACATTGCGGCTCTGAAAGGAGGTATGCTGGAAGGCTTGAACCAGTTCGAAAAGGTTTTGAACCCCTTGGAGGTTTAGATGATGAACCGGTTTGCGGAGAATCTTTGATTTTTCAATCTTTGCCATGACCTGACAGAAACGGTGATTTGTGCGGAAAGTATCAAATAAACATACACAAGTCAAGAAAAATGGTTCCGAGATTTCCAAAATTCTTGACAATTGAAAGGAAATACGATAATAGCATTGACTAAGAAATGGTTGAGGCAAACCCTAAAAAGGGTGAACGATGATGACGAGCAATCCGATCCGAATAGGAATTATAGGTGTTGGAAATTGTGCCAGTTCTCTACTCCAAGGGATTGAATTTTACAGAGAAAATAGCGCCAAGAATAAGAATCTTGTCCCCTTGGGGCTGATGCACCTCGAAATCGGTGGTTACAAACCGTGGGATATTGAGGTGTGTGCTGCCTTCGATATCGACCGGCGAAAAGTGGGGAAACCTCTCAAGGAGGCCATCTTCGCCAAACCCAACTGCACCCGTGTGATCTATCCCCGCATGAATGATTCGGCCGTTGTCGTCTCGATGGGCGAGGTGCTCGATGGTGTCTCCGAGCACATGAAGGATTATCCTGACGATCGGGCCTTTCGTGTAGCTGATGAAAAACCTTGCAATGTCGAAAAAGTGCTGAAAGACTCTGGCGTGGAGATTGTTCTCAATTATTTGCCCGTAGGTTCGGATCGAGCCACTGCCTTCTATGCCGAGGCCTGTCTGAATACAGGGGTGAGTTTCATCAACTGTATGCCGAGCTTCATTGTCTCCGATCATCAATGGGCAAAAAGGTTTGAGGCAAAGGGTATCCCCATTGTTGGGGACGATGTCAAATCTCAGATGGGGGCGACGATCATCCACCGGGCCCTGGTGAAACTTTTCGAGGATCGGGGCGTGCGTTTGGACCGGACCTACCAGATCAATACCGGCGGGAATACGGATTTCCTCAACATGCTCAACCGGAGCCGGTTAAGTAGTAAACGGATTTCGAAGACCGAAGCCATTCAATCCCTTCTGGAGACCCCTCTGGAGCCTGAGAATATTCATATCGGCCCTTCGGATTATGTTCCGTGGCAGGACGACAATAAGGTCTGTTTCCTCCGAATGGAGGGCAGAGGGTTTGGAGAAGTGCCTCTGAACCTCGAATTGAGGCTCTCAGTGGAAGACTCCCCGAACAGTGGTGGGATGACCATCGATGCCATCCGATGCTGTCAGGTCGCTCGCGAAAGAGGAATCGGAGGGCCTCTCCTCTCCATCTCTGCCTATGCGATGAAACATCCTTTGGTCCAGTTTCCCGATGATCAGGCTAAAATGATGGTTGAGGAATTCATCGCTGGAAAAAGGGAACGATAAGGGAAGTTCGGAGTTCAGAGTTCGGTGTGCGGAGTGCGGAATCCATTACAATAAATTAGTAACCAAATCCTCTCTCTTTGATCCATCGCTCTAAAAATGCATTGGGGTCTTCCTTTGATGCCTTCACCTCTTTAAAGAACATCACCATCCTTTTTAAATCCTTGCCGAAATACTCATAAAGGGCTTTAAACCGATCGAGGCGATGGACATATCGGCGATAGGCCAACAGGACTGCATTATTCAGTTCCAATCTATCAAAATCTTTATAACCGTCCGTTTTCAATTGAACCTTTATCTCGCTAAATTCCTCTTTAAGGGACCGGAATAGCTCCTTCCTCTTCCTCAATTTTTCTTCCCTCGAGAAAGGTTGTTCATAGAAGGCAGATAAACGTTTGCATGCCATATCAACCCAACGCGAGATCAGGAGGTCATCCTCCTGATAAGCGATGGCCAGAGCGACTTCCTTTGATCCCGGGCCATATTTCTCTGTCAAGAAATTGATCGCTCCGCAATTTCCGATAAAGGTGGCTATCTGTTCGTTGAGATCAGTCTCATCTTTGTAATAAACGGTGGTATGAACCATCTCATGTAGAATCACTTGGGCCAGGATGCTTTCATCCCACCCCAACATGGTTGAAAAAATGGGATCCTTGAGCCATCCGAGGGTGCTATAGGCTGCAGCCCGCTGAAGAAAGGTGTCGTAGCCCCTCCGATCGAGGAGCTCTTTTTCTCTGACGGCTTCGTCGATTCTAAAAAAACTCTTATACGTTACCCTTCCTACGATGGGAAACTCCCAACAGTAGGGATGAAGCCGGTCCTTCTCGGAAGCGGTAATCACATAGAGAACCGGACCCTTCGCTTCAAAAAATTTTGAATAGTTCTTTGTCCTCTTCAAGCCCAAACGCTCTTCCCCGTAGCGTTTCACCTCCTGGATAAAACGAACCTTCTCTTTGGCCAGCGTGTCCGTCCCTTCGTCTCTCAAGACTTCTTCTACAGGGATGCTGTGAAAGGTGATGTAGCTCTGGTGCCACCCCAGTCTGGAGAGGTAGAGGACATCGGCGCAGCCCACACAGGAAAGGAGGAGACAGTGGAGAAAGAATAGCTTAACAACTTTCATCATACCTCTTTTTTAATACATCGGATCGACCGATTCAACGGAAAGTGACCTTGCAGAATTCTCTTAAACTCCGCTTCCATTTCGGGTATAATTTCTGTCAAGAGGGGGTGATCGAGATGACGATTTTAAAGAAGCTCAGAGACTATTTTGCAGAAAACCAAGTCGCCTACGAAGTTGGATTCCATCCAGAGGCCTTCACCGCTCAAGAGATTGCAGCGGCTCAGCATGTGCCAGGTAAAGAGATGGCCAAGGTGGTCATGGTGAAGGCCGATGGGAGGATGCTCATGTTGGTCCTGCCCGCCAGTTATCAGATCGATATGAAGAAGCTAAAAAAGGTTCTCAATTGCAAAAAGGTGACTATGGCCAAAGAGAAAGAGTTCGAAGAACTCTTTCCAGACTGTGAGGTAGGGGCCATGCCTCCCTTTGGCAACCTTTACAACTTAGAGGTCTGGGTCGATCAGGTGCTGACAGAGGATGCATCGATTGTCTTTCAGGCGGGAAACCACATCGAAACCGTCAGGATTAAGTACAGTGATTATGCCCGGTTGGTCAGTCCCAAGGTAGGCGACTTCAGCGTGCATCTGTAATCCAAATAGGCACTCGTGTAGTGAATCTAACACTTCTTTACAATGACCCAAAAGCCGTCATTCCTGCCCCGTATCAAGTGCGGGGTAAACTCCAGCACGAATCCAGATTGAAAAGACTGGATTCCGGATCGGGTCCGGAATGACAAAATATGTAAAGTGATTTCCGAAACACTACACGAGCTACAAGCTATCAGCTATTAGCTAAGATTCTTCTGTCCTCACCTTCTGCAATACGACTACCAAAACCATCAAACCGAATCCGATGATATCGTAAAGGGCAATGGGATAGACTAACAATAATCCTGCCACAATGAGCATGACCCGTTCATAAAGTGTGGTTTTCTTTAAAAACCAACCCTCCACCCCTCCGGCCAGGGCTGCAATTCCCAGAAAGGCCGTCATCGTCGTCCAAATAATCGTGCTTACCGGCCCCTTCAGCAAGATGCCGATCCCCTTCGGATCGAGCGTAAACATAAAAGGGACAATGAAGGCAGGAAGCGTGTATTTCCAGGCATACATGGTCGTTCTGTAGGGATTTCCTTTGGTCAGGGCCGCTGCGGCAAAGCACGAAAGGGCCGTTGGCGGAGACACCTCTGAAAGAATGGCATAATAGAAAACAAACATGTGGGCGGAAAAGTCCGGAACTCCTAATTGAATCAGTGCCGGTGCGGCAATCACTGCTGCAATAATGTAGGAAGCTGTGACCGGGACGGCGAGTCCGATCACCCAGACGATCAGAGCCGTGTAGACAGCGGTTAAGAAAACGCTTCCTCCTGCATAGGAAATAATAATGGAACTAAACTTTAACCCCAACCCCGTGAGGGTCACCACGCCTACAATGATCCCGGCGGCTGCACAGGTCGAGGCAACGCTCAACACCCCAATCGACCCTCCTCTCAATGCCTTGACCAATTTCTTAGGGTAAAGCCCTGTATCTTTCCGAATGAAACTAACAGCAAACGTGATGACTGTTGCCCAGAAGACGGCCATGATGGGCGTAAACCCGATCACCATGATCACAACGATCGCAATGAGAGAGATAAAATGAAATCCATAGAGAGTAGTGAGTTGCCCCAAGCTGTAAGTCTTACCGAAGGGAATCTCTTTGACACCAAACTTTTTCGCATCCAGTTCCACCATCAAGAAGATGGACCAATAGTAAAGGCAGGTCGGGATACAAGCCATGACGATAACATCGAGGTAGGAGATCTTTAAGAATTCAGCGATTAGAAAAGCGGCTGCGCCCAGAACAGGAGGGGAGAGGATCGCTCCGATTCCTCCTGCAGAAAGCAGGCCCCCTGCAGCATCCTTACTGTAACCTGCCTTGGCCAGCATGGGATAGGCCACAGATCCCAGCGTGACGGTGGTCGCCACACCGCTTCCCGAGGGACCGCCGAGGAGAAAAGAAGCGAGCGTCACCGTTCGACCCGCACCGGTTGGCTTCCCTCCCATCGCCGCAAAAGAGAAGTCGATGAAGAATTTTCCAGCACCAGAGAATTCCAAGAAGGCGCCCCAAATGGTGAAGAGAATGATGAAGGTCGATGAGACATCGATGGGAACTCCAAAGATTCCTTCGAGAGTCATATACATATGACCTACAATGCGATCGATGTCATACCCCCGGTGGGTCCAGGGACTCGGAAGCTCCGGCCCAACGAAGGCGTAAACGAGAAAAGCAATAACAATGCCAGGCATGATCCAGCCTGTCGTTCTCCGAGCAGCCTCTAAGACAAGAAGGATCAGGATGATGCCGAAGAACTTATCCCAGAAAGTCGGAACCACCGAACGGTAAATAAAATCCTCAAAGTCAACGAGCATGTAGACGACGACTGCAATGCCGAGAAGGGCGAGCAGAAAGTCATACCAGATGATCCGGTTCTTGAGCCGTTTGAAGGACGGAAAAACGAGAAAGGAAAGAAAGAGGACAAACATGACATGAATGCCCCTCAGCACCTGCGTCATGATCACACCGGCGGCAGCGTAAAGGTGAACGAGGGACATGACCACAGCGACCACGGTGATGAAAATATCCATCCTTCCCGTCAGGCGACAAGAAGCCCCCTCCTCTTCCTCGATATACTTCTCTGCCTCTCGGAGGGCCTCTTCGGTCATGACCGCTTCTTCGTTCTGTCTCTTCCTTTCCTCTTCCATTGATCTGTTGTTGCCCTCTTTCTGTCATGAACCTTGTGCTGAACTTGACTCAGTATTGTTTCAGCATCCCACGGGACCCTGAAATAAATTCAAGGTGACAGATTGAGACTGCCAAACCATTTCAATATTCCTTCCTAATCGGTTCCATGAACCAGCGACAGAAGATATTTTCCCAAAGGGATCGACTCCACCCTCAAACGGATCCGATCCCCTTTTTCTCCGATCTCGCTTAAAGAGATCTTTCTCTCTCGTACGATCAGGCCTTGTCCTTCTCCCATGCCCCTTCTGATAATAAAGACCGCCCCTAATCTCTGGTTCATCGGATGAAACTCATTCGTGTCTTCGAACCCATAATACTCCATGACCGCCGGGCTTTTCGTCCTCACCCCATTGAGGATGAATGCCACCCTCTCCATCTGAAATTCTTCTGTCACCCGCTCTTTATATATGGAATGGATATAGAATATGGAGAATCTTTCTGATGGGGCAATGCGAACATGCATCGCTTTCGGACGATCCGTATTCTCCAAATGGAGGAGGGTCACGTTGCATAGAAGTAAAACCCCTCCTGCCACGATCGAGATTCCAATCACTAACAGGAGGGGCCAGATCTTCCTTTTCAACTATTTAATCTTAAGTCCCTTCTCGGTGAAATATCGAATGGCACCTGGATGAAATGGGATCGGAGAACCTCCCGCCGCCTGGGGGTCCAAAGATAACCATCTTGCTTCCCGGTGGACAGTGACCAATTCTGGTTTGCGGTCAAAGAGCGTCTTTACAACGTCATAGGCCACATCTCCCTTCATCTTCTCATTGCAGACAAGGATATTCCATACGACAGCAATAGGAACATCTACCTCCTGGCCAGGATAGGTCTTGGCAGGAATGATCCCTTTCACATAGAGAGGTCCATACTTCTCTCTCATTTTGGGAATGGCATCCCCATGGCCGATCAGCTTCATCTTAATTCCCGGAGTGGCTCCCAAATCCGTTATGGCGGCCGTGGGAAGACCTCCATCCCAGATGAAGGCATCAATCTTTCTGTCCTTCAGCGCGCCGGCTGATTCAGAAACACCTAGTTTATCCCTCGTTATATCCTTGTCCGGATCCAATCCATAAGCTTCCAAAACTCTGAGCCCCTTCACTTCTGTTCCGCTTCCGGGAGCACCGGTCGAAACCCTTTTCCCTTTCAGATCGGTCACCTTCTCAATACCCTTACCCTCCAAGGTCACAATATGCATGTTATTTGGATAAAGAACCGCTACTGTCCTCAGAGGAATCTTCCCTTTAAATTTTCCCTTCCCTTGATAGGCATCCCATCCCACATCTGCCATGATCAGGGCCAAATCCGCTTTTCCCGCATCCACCAGCAGGCAGTTGTCAACAGAAGCGGTGGTGACTTCTGCGGTAGCTTCGACATACGGGATATACTTGGACAGGATATTGGCCATCCCACCCCCTAACGGATAATAGACTCCTCCTGTCCCTCCTGTGGCGATGGAAAGCCGAACGGTCTTCTGAGCCCACACCAGGGAAGCACTGAAAACAAAGATGACGATGATTCCAAAGATGCATAGCCGTCTCATAGAAACCTCCTTTCTAAAGATAATAATATATCCTTATATTAAACCTCCTCTCCCTTGTCAATAAGCAGTTTCTGCCATTTTCATTTTAGCAGGACACTAAAAAACTTGATAATGACCCGAACCGTCATGCTGAACTCGTTTCAGCATCTCAATAAAATCAATGAACTGAACTACCCTCGCCTTGAAGGCGAGGGGTTCCGAATACATGTCGACTTCAAGTCGACTTGAACCTTGATGCCCTCTTCTTCGTCATTCCTGCGGAAGCAGGAATCCAGAATGGCACCTGGAAGAAAGAAGTTCCTGGATACCCGCTTTCGCGGGTATGACGGACTCGTTGGGTTCGTCTTTGTACTTGGCTCATGTTTACTTGGTTCACATTTCCCCTATTTTCGCTTCGCCTCAAGGCGAGGGGTTTCCACCATCCCCGAAGGAGACACTAAGAGACCCTGAACCAACGCATGAAACAAGTTCAGGGCATGGTTCAGGGTGACAGATAGGTACTTTTTCCGCAGTCTTTCAGATTTTAGATTTGAGATTTAGGCCCTTTCAATCTCAAATCTGCAATCTGCAATCTCCCATCTCCTCAATAAGACGGGTTCCTCGGTTTCACCCCGACTTCCTTCTCCTCGTAGCGAGCGAGGAGATAAAGGACATCAGAGAGTCTGTTGAGATATTCAAGGATCTTGCGGTTGGAAAGCATTCTCTTCGATTTCATTTGGGCCACCCTCCGCTCTGCCCTTCTCGAAACAGCCCGCGCCACATCTAAAATGCTGGAGACGTACGTCTCTCCATAGATGACAAATCTTGGCTTAAGCTTGAGGGATAGTTCAAAATCAGTGGAGAGGCGAGTCAACCAATCCACTTCCTCCTGGGTGACCTCTCCCTTGAGAAGGGCCCTGTCCTTCCCAGAAAGGGCGAGGGCAGACCCTATGATAAAGAGGTGGTTCTGGATGGTGAGTAACGTTTCCTTTACCATTCGATCTTTTGAGACAGCTCTCGCCATTCCCAAGAAAGAGTTCAGTTCATCTACGGTACCATAGGTCTCGGGCCGGAGATGGAATTTTGGAACCCGCCTTCCGTCCAAAAGACTGGCAAATCCCCTATCTCCTTTTTTTGTAGTGATGGGCATAAGCTTAATTTCAAATTTCAGATTTCATATTTCAGATTGAAAATTGCAAATTGGCCTTTGATCATTGTTCACTGTTCAAAGTTCGTTGTTCATCGTTCATGGTTCATTGTTTATGGGCCGGTGCGTAATCTGCAGTTCCCCTTGAACCAACCGGTAGCATGTGTTCTTCGTCCAGTTATGATCGTCCTGAACTGGAAAATCCTTACGGAAGAAGGATCCCCGGCTCTCCTTTCGAAGAAGGCTCCCCTCCAGGATCGCCCTGATGACGAGGGCCATATTGTCCAGGTTTTTCTTTCTGAAAAGATCCTTGAGCGTGGCGGGATAGGCCTTCTCGATTCTCTTTTCTAACGATCCCAATTGATCCAGTCCCTCTTTGATTGAACTCTCCTCTCGAACGGGACCAGCGAATTTCCAGGCCAAATCCTTCAGACGAATCAGGAGCTCGCCGGGGGCCTCCATGGCTCCTCTCTTTCGCTTCAAATAATTCCCTGCCCTCCTCTCCCATCGCTTCAAGGAAGTCTCTGAAAAGAGACGGGATGGATCCTGTATCCCTCCTTTTTGAACGGCCTCTTCGGCTGCCGCCCGACCAGCCAGGGCTCCAAAAACAGCGCACTCGGTCAGGGCATTTCCGCCTAACCGATTCGCTCCGTGAACTCCCCATGCGACTTCTCCGGCTGCAAAGAGTCCTGGAAGGGCCGTCCTTCCATTTTCATCAATCTCAATACCTCCCATGAAGAAGTGGACAGCAGGTGAGATGAGAAAGGCCCTTTCATTGAAAGGAAATTTTGACTTCTTGAGGAAATTGAGGGGATAGCTTTCCCACTTCTCAGGGGGAACCTGCGTGAAGTCAAAATAGACATCCCCTTCCTGAGAAACCTGATGTAGGAGGATGGAGACTCGATCTCTTTCTTTGATGATGGCTCGAGTGAGATTCCTTTCGATGCTAAGTTTTTCAAAAAGATCTTCCCCTCTTTCATTGCATAACCGGAGCTCCTTGGGAAAAGGAGGTACGAGAATGAGGGAAGAAAGTCTTGGCTCTGCCAGGACAAAGGGATAGGGTTGAACGAATTCCATGTCAAAAAGGGAGAGGCCTGCCCGAAGGGCCAAGGCGTATCCATCTCCCAGGATGCTCCGCTGATTGTCATTTCTCCGATAAAGGGCCCCTGCTCCCCCCGCCGCCAGCAGAACAGCTCTCGACTGAACCAGACAGGGTCTCCCATCGGTCAAAAAACCAAACGCCCCCCGAACCTCACCTTCCTAAACGACCAGATCGAAGCCAACCAAACCCGGAAGGAGCTGAGCGGAACTTC
>CAYMTD010000057.1:0-9621 GCA_964393245.1 uncultured Syntrophaceae bacterium | reverse complement strand
CCTGACTTGAATCTCTCGATAAATGTCGGGGATCTCAGTGAAGAGCCCTGGAGGTACACCAGTAGTGGAAGCGGACAGCCTGCACTTTTCCTGAAAATCCCCCACAATACTTTTCAGGTACTTATAATTTTTCTGAATCACCATCTCTAAAGTTTCTACATATCGTTGAATTCGAATCTCCCGTTGTCGAGCCTCTGACCGATTCGTTATGTTCATTTGGGCCCCCAAACTTTTTCTTGGTCTTTAGAATTGAAACCTACTTTTAGGTAGGCTGAATATACTAAGGATAGAGCAAAATATCAAGTACCGAAGCCCAAGAACTCGCCTCATAGGGAAAGGGTTTGCCGAGGGAGACCGATTTGGAGTTGGGGATGAACAAGTTCGTTACCGACGGAGGTGAAGGGCACCAGTACCAATGTGCTCTCGACAGGCTCGATGGTGATCTCATGCAATTTTGGGAAGACATCTTTTTTTTGGTCAGAAGGGAAGCCAGATTGATTTTTAGGGTTGCAGCGGCTCTTTCTTCGGAAAATGTAACCGGAAGAAGAGGAGCATTAGGCAATACGGCCTCCGTCTTTTCTGCAGGCTGAAAGAGGGTCATCTGTTTTGATAAACGGAGAAAAAGACTGGAATAGACCTTAAAGGCCGGGGGCCAAAAGTAAACCTCCTGCCTTTCCCATTCTGGGTGGATCATTTTCGGAAGGTTGGCTACCCGCGCAAGATCGGCATACGACTTTAGTGTGATGCCCTTGACGGCCACCCGCATCCTCCAGAAGGGGAGGTAAACTGAGGAATCTCGTTTTTCTGGGACGACTTCAAACTTACTTGCCTCTAACCTACCTGATGAAGGGTTCCATGCAAGGTGACAACTCGTGCAAAAAAGGAGGATGCTTTCCCGCCCTCCAATTAGTGCGTTTCCACAGTTGGGGCACAGTGTCGATATGGGTTTGATTTGCCAATGCTCAGGTATCCCCGACGAGGCTTTATCAAGCACCAAATCTGTTTCTCGACCGATCACCCTTCCCAGTATCCCGTCAAAAATTTCTCCATTTCGTATGGAAACTGGAAAGAAAATCAAACTTCCAAGTTCGCCGATGAATTCACGATGAAATGGAGGTTGACTCGAAAGGCTCCCCTCAAGGACTTGAAACTGTTTCTGGATCAGTATCACTGCATCTTGGAGGGACATTTGAGGTTTGATGAACGTTCCCTGGATTTCCCAAGAGGCGAAGCGAAGCTTCAATGCCTGAGGCCTGATCCCTAATGTCGCAGGGAGCATCCGGTGAGAAGAGGCAAGAAGGGTGGCGTCGAGGGCCCGTTGTCGAACTTCATAAGGGATGATGGAATAAACAACCCCTTTAAACCGCCAATAGGGGACAAAAATGAGATTTTCTGATGAGGCCTTGAGCGCGGGAAGACAGTAACAGAATTGGCTGGGAGTCCAGAGATAGAGTTTTACGTGGCAATAAGAACAGGTGAGAAGTCGGTCAGTCTCTTCCAGTGAAATGGGGGCTCCGCACTGCGAGCACTGGAGTTCAATCTTCCAGGAAGATCTCATCATAAGGACCCGATCATGAATCTTAAACTGCCTAAATCACCCCAGTTTCTCGCCGCAGCTATTACAGTAATCGGATTTAGGGAGATTCTCAGACCCGCAGTGAGAACACTTCTTTGGAGGGGCTTTGGCCTCAACCGACTGCCCGCACCGTGGGCAAAATTGGGCTGTAGGCGGAAGGTTCTTGTTGCACTTTGAACATTTGTCAAAGACGAGTAAGTGAGAGCCGCAGTAGGGACAAAAGACCGCTTGTTTGGGCACAACGTGCTGACACTGAGGACAGCGGTTTCCTTTTGGCGGGGGGGTTGCGGTGGCCCCGCTGTAAAGGTTGGCCAACATCGCAGGCATCATCAAACCGACGCCCATTCCCATTGCCGCTCCAGCTTCGCCCTGTGATTCGGAAGCTTTCTCCAGGGCCATGGCAGCCTTCATCTGGAGGAGGCGATTCAGATCGTCAAAGGCATTGAGCCGGCTCTTATCATCGATCGCTTTCTGAACGTCGAGAGGCGGTGTGATTGAATTGATATAGAGACCGGAAAGCCCGAGCCCGAACCGGCGAAAATCTTCTTCGAGCGTCTTTGTTAACTCTCCGGCCAGCTCTTCATATCGACCCGGGAGATTAAAGATGGTATCGAGTTTTCCCCCCAAGAGATCATTGATTCGCGAAATGATCACCTGGCTCAGGTAATCCTCAAGGGCCTTCGTTGTATAGATTCCTTGAGTTCCGACGAGTGTGTTGATGAGCAACACCGGTTGAAGAACTCGAACATTGAAAACACCGAAGGCGCGGAGACGAATAAGCCCGAGCTCCTTATCACGAAAGGCCACTGGATCTTTCGTCCCCCATTTGAGATTGGGAAAGACCTTCATGTTGACGAAATAGACTTCCGCCCGGAGGGGGCTCGTCATTCCCCAGGGAGTACTAAGAACACGAGTAAGGATTGGGAGATTTGCCGTCTTGAGCGTGTGGCGACCTGCACCAAATGCGTCATAGGCTTTGCCATTATAGAAAAAAACAGCCGACTGACTTTCACGAACGATGAGCTGGGCTCCGTACTTGATGTCCCCCGATCCCTTTTTGGGAATACGGTGGACGATTTCTCTTCCGGTTTCATCGAACCACTCGATGATCTCAAGGAAAATGATGTTGTTTGTTCCCATGACTACCTCGTTGGGATGGTAAGAATTTCTAGAAGAGATCTGCAAAACTCAAGCCAAAATTGGGACGTTGCGGTTAAAACCCAATAATTTCAGTAAAATTGCTGCTCCTGGTACATCGCCTACTATTATAGGAAAAGGAGAACCCATGAGGATGTCAGCTAAAACTGGACCTCTCTTTTCCAGTAAATGACAAAAATGGACACCTTAGGTAAAAGCAAGTGAAAAGTGATTTAAAGCGGGCAGGGTTCGTATTTGGTGGAGAGCCATAAATCAAACAGCTACTTCATGACGAATCGGTGGTTCCGAGAAGTTTCGCTATTTCATTTCCTTTACGAGGCGCTCCACCTTGGTTCGGGACTCGTCGATTTCCATCTTCATCAATAATTCCATAGCGCCATTTAAATCTTCTTTCGCCTTGGTGTGAAAGGGAGCATCAGATCTTCCCTCCAGTTTCTTCTGGCATTCCCGGATGAGTTGAGCCACTTCTTGAACCTTGGGCGCCTTTGAACGATTCGTCACCATCACGGTCATGTCCAGGTCTTGCTGCCATAGCACTTCAATCGCTATATCCTGCGGGAGACTGAGAGAAGGGACTTGTCCCTTCTTTACACCAAAGGGAGCAGCCCCAAAATAGGGTACCTTATGATTTGCATCCACAATGCGGACAATCCCTTCCCCATCTTCTTTTGATTCGTCCACATGCAGGACCACCAACCCAGTGCTTGGCATGATTGGATCGCCGGGTACCTTCTGTCTGTTTTCCAGAAGATAATACGTATTCGAAAGGCCGGGAATTTTCATTACCAGTGTGCCTTTGCCATTACCCAATGGCTGCAGCGTAATGGCTCTGCTTTCCCCGGGCAGGACTTGAACCACCTGCTCATCGTCGATCCATCCCAGGCGAAGGCGTGAGAAGGAAGACATGCCTGGTGGAGGAAGATCAAACTCAACGAAATGACATGATAGCAAGTCCCACGGACCCATGAACGTCTGCCATTGCCGCCTCGTCTCAATCCTCATGGCATCCCTTTCCCGGTTCTCTCTGGACCTGCCGCCGGTTGGTTTGTGTTGCCCCCGGGAGGTGCCGATATTTCTCTTGATGTCATAGAGCATTGGGATGACCCTCGTCCCATCGATGACGCCACCAAGGATGACCGCCACGTCAACAGCCCTCTGCCCCAGATGTGCATCCTCTGTGGTAAGTGTGATGCCACCTCGGAATTTCTGTCCACCCGTTGTGGTCACTCTAACCATACGTGCTTTTCCATGACGAACACCGGATAATGCACCCGGATTGGCAGTATACCCCATCATTCCAAAGTCTTTCCCCGGAACCCCGAGGAGAATGACGATGTGATCGTATTCTTTGAAAACGATATCCTTTTCTGAAGCGTTCAGTGCATCTTCAACAAGGAGACGACCCCTTTTCTTGTCTTCTCCCCAGTCATCAAGATAGACCTTATATTCCTCCATCCGACGGGGAAG
The DNA here is from genome assembly GCA_964393245.1 of uncultured Syntrophaceae bacterium. Classification (GTDB taxonomy): domain Bacteria; phylum Desulfobacterota; class BSN033; order BSN033; family UBA1163; genus CAYMJV01. The sequence continues at coordinate 5,420 of CAYMTD010000057.1, read as the reverse complement.
GGAATACCATCCCTTGATCTCACCTACAAGTTGGGTTTTGCCAAAGGATTGAACGTAAAAATATTTTGCACACCCTTCGAGCACTTCTTCTTTTATTTTGCTCAAGGATTTCTCTGGTTGGATGTTTGGAAATTTCACCGCCAGGACGAGGACTCGTTGAGTCCCAAGGGAGTTTTTCGAACGGACCCGCGTGCCGCCGGCATGAGGCGCAAGCAAAAACATCGCAAGGCCCGTAATTAATAAAATACTGGTCCAAAATCTCTTAGATGAACAATTCATTTGATAAACGGCTAGGACTTTTCAGCTTTATATACCTTACAAAGAGAGGCACGAAGTGGCCACCCGTCACTGATTTCGTTACAAATATCGGGATCATCATTCGTCAACACATTGCAGTTTGACTTCCAGACCCCGTGCAACGAAGGTTCCGCGCCCTCCTCCTCTGGAAACCACCAACCATGTTGAACGTGGACTACCCTGGCATCCATTCCCGGGAAAGGTCTGTATTTTTGTTGGGTTCGCCCTCTAGGAGATTCTATCCAAACCCAGTCCCCTTCTTCAATTCCAAGTTGCTTTGCTGTATTCGGATGTATCTGTACAATGGGATCACGGTGCATTTCTCTGAGCGACTTAACCTGACGATGTTCAGAGTGATCATAGGGTTGGAACCTACCACCTGTTATGAGGATCAGGGGGTATTCCTTAGCTAGATCCGGACGACTGTAAGGGCTTTCGGGAGGCTCCTTAAATTCGGGAAGCGGATGATATCCCAAATTCTCAAGCGTTTTAGAATAGATTTCGATCTTCCCCGTTGGTGTTCCGAAACCAACCTTTTCATAACGCTGATGTTCTTTCGGTGTCGAAAGGAATCCTCCCCGACCCATAAATTCTTGGAAAGTGAGCCCTATCGGCTTGAGCCGATAATCATATACCTCCTCGAGTGTCTCCCAGGGCCAATCCTTTTCCTGACGTAGTTGAAGAGCTAACCCTCGCCAAATATCATAATCATCCCTTCGGTCATATTCCCCTTCTATCTTCCTTGGCATGGCCCGCTCACTTCCCACAATCCCTGAATAGGTCCATAACCATGGTCTCTCAAGGTAGGTAGTGAAGGGTAATACATAATCAGCCAGCTGAGCGCTTGGAGTCATGAAAAAGTCCACAACCACATAAAGATCGAGGCTCTTCAGGGCTTCATAGACAAGTTTCGTATTGGCCTGAGTGACCATGGGATTGCTTGAAAGGGTAATCATCGCCCGAACCGGATAAGGTTCTCCCGATAAGATCGCTCGATAGACCGTCGGTGCGTGAGCATAGCATTCATAAGAGCTGCGATTATTCGCGGCCCTGCCCCAAACCTTCAAAACGTGAGACTGCACTGCATCATAACCTTGTCGGGACATCAGACGAAAACGATCGATCCCCAGGGTTTTTCCAATTTGTTGGGTTGAAAGCCTGTCATGAGCCGCGATTTCCTGCCATGAATCAAGAGAGGGTGTGGGGAAGGAAAAATATCACCGCCTGGTATATCGGTGTTCCCTGTGATCGCTGATAAAATGTAATGGGCATGGACGGCTTGAATGGAATTGGCCTGGTGTTCGAGTCCCATCCCATGGTTAGTCACTCCCGGTTTCAGGGTCGCATACCATTCAGCGGCCTGGCGAATTTTTGGGCCAGGAATCCGGGTAATTTCTGCAACCCTGTCAATTGTATAGTTCTTAACCCATGTCTTTAATTGGTCAAACCCATAACACCATTTCTTCACAAATTCTTCGTCATATAGATCTTCTTCGATAATATGGTGAATCATCCCTAAGGCGAGTGCACAATCCGTACCTGGTCGAATCTGGAGCCAGAGATCCGCATGGCTCGTACTGTCCGTCCTTCTCGGATCAATCACAATGATCTTTGCCCCATGGTCTTGCTTTGCTCTCTTGGCAGCTCTCCAGAAAGCGTCCCAGTAACGAGGCCCTCCTCCACCCCAAAGCAAGATACAACGCGTATGCGATCGGACTACGGGAAAAACCCGCCACCCAAAAAGTGTGTACCCCATCACACACGTGGGCCCATAACAGATCTCTCCAGCTCCAATATGATTTGGAGACCCCAGGATATTGAAAAATCTCGCTCTTATTTCATCATGGGTTCGGCCCGTCCCGCTGGTTGTGGCAACGGCCTCAGGTCCATATTGATCCGCAATTCTTCTCAACTCCGCGCCGATTTCTGAGAAAGCTTCGTCCTATGAAATCTTACGCCACCTATTCTCTCCCCGTTTTCCTATGCGCTTCATTGGGTAATTGAGTCGCGCAGGATGATAGAAATACTCAACGACTGCTCTTCGTCTCGGGCATCCCTTGGAAATGGGATTGGAAGTCTTTGCTCCCGGAAATTCCGTGTCAGGATCAACCGAGATGAGACGATCACCGTCTACGGATGCTGCAAGCCGACAGCCATTGTGGCACTGGATACAAACGACCTTCTTAATTTCCATACAAGTTTCAATAGCATGTTCAAAAGGTTGTTTCAAGGTTTGAGGTTTGAGGGGTCCCTGCCTGCCTGCCCCGTTCCCGGCCGAGGGCAGTCTGGCAGAAAGGGCCCTGATCTACACTATCATTACCCTTAGACTTTATGTATCGTTTCACCAGGTCGTTATAAGTCTTCACTCCTTGGTGAATTCTTCTTCTTTGATCATCCGAAAAGGGTTTAACGATCCTTGCAGGATTTCCGGCAACGACGACATTGGCAGGGATATGAAAGTTTTCTTTCACGATGGACCCTGCCCCTATCATCACATGGTCCTCGCAAAAGACTCCGGCCATCAGAATCGAACCCATGCCAACTAAAACATAAGATTTTATCGTGGTGTCATGAAGAATGGCCCCATGGGCAATAATAACATTGTCGCCGATCGAGACCACCCCTTCTTCTCCCACATGGACGACACTATTTTCTCGAATGCTCGTTCCACGACCGATGACGATCTTCCCGAAATCGCCACGCAGTACAGCACCTGCGCCAACAAAACAATCGTCCGCTATCTCGACATTACCGATGATGGCTGCTTGAGGATGAATATAGGAGGTTTTGGCGATTTTTGGAATTTTCTTTTCGAATTCATAGATTGACATAACGCGGCATCCTTTCTCCATTGTCTGAGAGAACTCTATCAGAATACGGCGAAAAATCAAAGGGAACTAATCTAATTTGGGGTGGAGCATCTATAATCAATTAGTGAAGAAGTTGTGGATCGATAGTTTTCTGATTTAATAAACCTCTCGACGTGACTGAATTTTTCAGTCAGCTTACATGGCTCCTCTGATTGTCCCGTGACGTGAGATCTCGAGCAACAACCGCTCTTACTCCATCCCGAAGCAACGAGGGCAACATCCATTTTTCGATGTTGCCCCCTTTTGTCCTAAACGATAATCGTACCCACCACGGATGTAATTAAGCCTTCTTTTCCTTGATGGCTGCCAGAACCCTTTCCGGGGTGAGGGGAATCCTTCTGATCCTAACACCCGTTGCGTTAAAAAAGGCGTTTGCAACCGCAGGCGCAGTGGCCGGAATTCCCAGTTCCCCGATGCCGCCGATCTTGTCGGTGCTTTTCACTATGTGGACCTCGATCTCAGGCACTTCACTCATCCGGATGAGTGGATAGTTGTCGAAATTCGACGTGGCAACTCCACCTTTAGCAAACTTAACCTCTTCCTTTAGGGCAGTGCTGAGGGCCATGGTGATACCCCCTTCTATTTGCTCCACGAGTGGCCCCGGATTGATGACAGGTCCGCAATCGACGGCCGCCACCACCTTATGCATTTCAACCTTGCCAGTTTTCTCGTCCACGGAGAGATCTGCCACGACGGCGATCCACGTTCCAAAACAGGCATGCTGTGCAATGCCCCGGCCCCGACCCTTTGGAATGGCTTTCCCCCACCCAGCCTTCTCTGCCACAGTTTCGAGCACGCGACTAGCCCGTTTATTGTTCTTCAGGCTCTGGAGCCGAAACTCAAGTGGGTCCTTTCCTGCGGCATGGGCCAGCTCATCAATGAAAGATTCAATCGCAAACGCATTGGGGCCATTCTGAACGGCACGCCAGGGCCAACAGAGGACGGGAAGATCGGCCATAAGGAATTCGATATACAGGTTTGGTATTTCATACTGGATCCTGTCATTCCAGTGCGGAGAATCGGGTACGTCCCATAAGCCCCATAGGCAATAATAATCGACTCCGTCCTTGATGGCGTTGGGATTGACGGGTTTCATAATCGAGATAGCCGAGGTCTTGTGATACCAGCCAATCAATCGGCCCTGAGCGTCAAGGCCCCCCTGAATCCGATGAGTCATGGGTGCGCGAAACCTATCGTGTTTGATATCATCTTCCCTTGTCCACATAACCTTGACCGGTTTCTCGAGGGCTTTTGAGATCATCACGGCCTCAGGCACAAAATTCGTGAACGCCCGTCTTCCCAGCCCGCACCCAAGGAACGTTGTATGGATGTGGACCTTATCGGGCGCCAATTTGGTGATACCGGCAGCCATACCCTGGCAGGCCGTCTGATTCTGGTTAGGCGCCCACACGTCACACCGGTCCTTCTGGACATAGGCTGTGGTGTTCATGGGTTCCATCGTGACATGGGCAACGCAGGGGATATAGTAGGTGGCTTCCACCTTTTTCGCAGCCTCGCCGATGGCCTTCTTCGCATCCCCAACCTCATGGACTTTGGCGCCCTGCCTGTCCAAATCCGCCATCATCAATTTTTCAATATAGGCATTGTCCATATCCGGGAGGGATCCCGTGTCCCACTGCACCTTGAGGGCATCCTTCCCTTTCAGGGCTGCTTCGGTGGATGTGGCGCATACGGCAATCCCCATGGGGATCTCCATGACCTTGACCACACCTTTTACCTGTTCGGCCGCCGTCCGGTCGAAGGAATGAGGCTTTGCACCATAGGCCGGTGGCCTTGCAATAACTGCATAAAGCATTCCCTTCAGTTCCTTGACGTTGCTATCGTTGACATCAAGACCATAGACCGCCTTGCCTCTCACCTTCTCGGGAACGTCCACACGTGGCATGGTCTTTCCCATGTATCTGAATTCGCTTTCATTCTTGAGGGGAGGATCTCTCGGGATCTCAATTTTGGCTGCCTTTTCGCAAAGCTGGCCGTAAGTGAGACTCCGCTTGCTCTTTTCATGCTTCACGGTCCCCAGCACGGCCTTGCATTCGCCTTCAGGGACTTTCCATGTGTCGGCTGCTGCTTTTATGAGCATGGTCCGTCCTGCGGCGCCTGCTTTTCGCAACGGCTCGTAAAAGCCTCTCATGCTGGCGCTTGCAACCGTAATCTGGGCCCTCAAGAGAGGGCTCTTAAAAGCATCCTTGGCCCCACCCTGGCGGATCTGAACCTGTTTCCAATCTGCTTCAA
>CAYMTD010000056.1:0-9631 GCA_964393245.1 uncultured Syntrophaceae bacterium | reverse complement strand
GAATCTTCTCTTCTCCAGAAATAGGGCACCCAACAGGACGACAAAGAGAAGCAGGGAAGGAACAACTTTCTTCTCATTTGAATTTTTCAAATCCTTTTTCGGGATAAATTTTCGCTTTGCCTCGCCGGTTCACCCCCCCCTTTACCTCCACTCGGTTCCGAGAAATATCAAACAAGATCGCTTCCCCCGAAACCCTGTTTTCCCCCTCCCACACTTCCGGGTCACCTGTCAGAAGCACGCTCTGCTCAGGATTATGAAAGACCGCCCTCTGACAATGGGCGACACGCAATCCCTGTTGAACTTTCACATTTCCACTGGCGATGACTTTCTCGATCCCCTTCCCCTCCTTCATGAGAATGGCCTCGATGGAATCGGCATAGATCACCATATCCTTCTGCCGGGCGATAACACTGCCTCTAAAAATCACCCGATTCTCTCGGGTATAAGTCTCAACTTCGTCTGAAGTGATATTGATGGGCTCGCGCTGATCCACCCATTTCGCTTCACCTGAACCCGTGGAGGTACGATGTTTCTGATTCCCCTTTTCCCCCGAACGGGCAGGAGAGGTGGGGGAAATAACGATTCGCTTCTCTTCTTCAGGGGTAAAATCCAATTCCATCTCAACTCTGGGATGTGGGTTGATCTTTCTAACCGGGAGGGTTAAGGGGGATTGTAACGGCACCGATTGCCTCCGCTCGTCTTGATATTTCGTTAAAGGAAAGTCCTCGGGCTCATCCTGCGGGGGCTTTTTCTTTTCCAATTTCTTCTCGTTGGTGCTCTTTGCCAGGAGACTCTTGGCCTCCTTAGAGGATGCGCTCTGAGGGTATTCATCGACAACCTTGCTCAGAACCCCTCTCGCCTTGGCCTCTTGATCCAGTTCGAGATAACATTTCCCCAAGAGGAGAAGGGTTTCATCTTCATTCGCCATCCCCGGAAAGCTTGCCAGTAATTTCTGGAACCGGTGGGAAGCTGCACCATAATTCTTCTTTCGATAATAGTAACTTCCAACATAGAACTCATGGTCGGCCAATCGTTTCTTACAGATTTCAATCTTCTCTTTTGCCTTTTCTGTGAATAGGCTGGGAGGAAAGTTTGCGACCAGATACTCGAAGTTCGAGAGAGCCTTTTGAGTAGCCGTCTGATCCCGATCCAGGGAAAGCATCTGGTTGAAATGGGACATCGCGATTTGATACTGGACATAGGGCATCTCTTCATGAGTGGGATGCATCTTCTTGAACTCTTCATAAGCCGCGATCGCCTCTACATATTCCTTCATCAAGAAATGACAATCTCCAACTTTCAGCTCTGCCCGGAGGGTAAAGGGAGGATGATCCGGGAAATTGGCCTTTAGTTCCTGGAACCTCTTCAGGGCTTCGGAATAATCCCTCTTATTGAATCGGATGAGGCCCTCCCGATAAAGAGTTTCTGGATCTCCCTCTGTTGTTTTCACCCCTTTTCCGCCACATCCTCCCAACAGGAGGCCTATTGCCAGGGGAAGGAAGAGACAATTCTTGACTAAGACCTTGAAGCTCATAAGTGAACTCGCCTTAAAAAGAATTTAATTATTATGATCGGAAAGGTGGATGATGTCAACTCATCCCCCTCTTTTGGCTTGAATTTCAAGCGAAAAGTACATAAGATAAAATATTGAAAACTGAAGGTTAAGAAAGAAAGGAGAGATTATGCAAATTAAGAAGGCGAAAAGGATTGACCAGATTCCCCCTTATCTCTTTGCAGAGATTGACAAGAAGAAACAGGAGATGAGAGGGAAAGGGGTCGATCTGATCGACCTTGGGATTGGAGATCCAGACCTCCCCACACCAAAGCTGATCATCGAACGACTCAAGGCGGCCGCAGAAAACCCAAGGAATCACCGCTATCCGTCCTATGAAGGAATGATTGAATTCAGAACGGCCGTGGCACAATGGTATGCGAAAAGGTTTGACGTCCATCTCGATCCTGAAACTGAGGTGCTTTCTCTCATCGGTTCCAAGGAAGGAATTGCCCATATTCCCCTTGTCTTTGTCAATCCCGGAGACTATGCCCTCGTGCCGAGCCCGGGTTATCCGGTCTATCGCGTTGCGACCCTTTTTGCAGGTGGAATTCCCTACTTTCTGACCCTTCGAAAGGAGAATGGATTTCTGCCAAAGCTTTCGGAAATTCCACAGGAAGTCGCAAGGAAAGCGAAGCTTCTCTTCATCAACTACCCGAACAATCCGACCGCAGCCATTGCCGAGAAGTCTTTCTTCGAAGAAGTGGTCTCCTTTGCTCGCCGGTATGAGATCATTGTGTGCCACGATGCCGCCTATTCCGAGATCGCTTTCGATGGATATCAACCTCTCAGCTTCATGGAGGTTGAGGGTGCCAAGGAAGTGGGGATTGAATTTCACAGCCTTTCCAAGACCTTCAACATGACAGGTTGGAGGATCGGGTTTGCAGTGGGCCATGCTGAAATTGTCTCCGCCTTGGGAAGGATTAAGACCAACATCGACTCTGGCGTGTTTCAGGCAATTCAAGAGGCTGGGACCGAAGCTCTGAATCACTTAGATACCCCTTTTCCCGAAATCATTCAGATCTACGAAAGGCGGAGAGACATTCTGGTCAGTGGTCTTCGAGAAATCGGTCTGGAAGTGGCCCTGCCCAAGGCCACTTTTTACGTCTGGTTTCAGGTTCCGAGAGGGTATACCTCCTCTCAGTTTGCCAGCCTCCTGGTCGAGAAGGCGGGAATCGTTGCAACTCCAGGGAACGGTTTTGGAGAGGCAGGCGAGAGTTACATCCGTTTGGCCCTCACGGTCGATGAGAAAAGAATCAGGGAGGCCATCGAGAGGCTTAAGAAAATTCAATTCTAAGTCATTTCCTTCTGCAACCTGTCCGTTCACCCATTTTTTTCCTATTCGATATCATTTGCTTTTCGACAGGGGGTCGAAGGCCTTAAGAAACGGGAGTAGAAAATGCAAGAACTTCTCTTCGAAATATTTTTCATCGGTATTCTTATCCTGCTAAACGGTTATCTGGCTGGAACAGAGATTGCTGTCGTGACAGCAAGAAAGAGCCAGATCAAACACCTGGCTGAGACCGGAAAAAGGAATGCTAAAATTTTTCTAAAATTAAAGGAAGAACCCGACCGGTTTCTGGCGACGATTCAAATTGGCATCACGGGCGTAAGCGTTCTCGCTTCTGCGGTTGGAGGTGCCGCGGCAGTGAAGGTCATCAAACCAGCCCTCCAGATCATTCCCAGTAAAGCCATCTCCATCGCTGCAGAGCCCATCGCGATTGGAATCGTGGTCGTGATCATAACCTATTTTTCAGTCATTTTCGGTGAACTCGTCCCGAAGTCCATTGCCTTGATGCACCCTGAAACGATCGGACTCTGGACAGCAAGAACGATTGAGGTCTTTTCGAGGATGAACTCGATCTTTGTCAAGATTCTTACCTTCAGCACGTCGATCGTCCTCAGTCCCTTTGGACGAAAACCCTTTACCGAAAGAGCGTATATCACCGAGGAAGAGGTTAAGCTTCTGATTAAGGAGGGCGGAAAGGCAGGCGTCTTCGAACCGGCGGAGGAGAAGATCCTTCAAAGTGTGTTTGAATTTACCGACATGTCGGCCAAGGAGGTCATGGTTCCGGACACCCAGATGGTGACCATCCAAATTGATCGCTCGCCTCAGGAGATCCTTTCTTTCATTGAAGAGGAGCAATTCTCCCGTTATCCTGTTTATGGTAGGGAATTGAACGATATCCGAGGAATCCTCTATGCCAAGGATTTTCTCACCCTCCATGCAATAACGGGGCAGGCGGATATCCGGAAGCTCATCAAGCCTCCTTTCTTCATCCCGGAGACGATGAAGATCAGCCTTCTTTTAAGAGAGATGCAACGAAAAAGAATTCACATGGCCTTGGTGGTGGATGAATATGGAGGAATTTCGGGCCTGGTGACCATCGAGGATCTTCTGGAGGAGATCGTTGGAGAGATCAGAGATGAACATGATGTGGAGAGCCCTGTGATCCACCTCAGTGATGGAACCTTGCTGATCGATGCCTCGATCAGTCTGAGAGATTTAAAGGAGGACTATCAAATCGAACTCCCGGAATCGACCGAATACGAAACCCTGGGAGGGTTTTTGATGACCGCTCTTCAAAAGATCCCAAAAGTTGGCGACGTAGTCGTCGCCGAAGGAAAACGAATCAGTATTGTTGAGATGGTCGGACAACGAATCTCAAAAGCGAAGTTAGAAAAACTCCCACACCCAACAGAAGAAAACAAATCCGACGAGTAAACTCATTGGGCACGGTTCTAACAAGGTGCAATATTTCTGAAAAGTTAGCGACCGATTATTTGAGTGGGCCTCTGATTTCCTCATCTCCCTATTTCCGTTTCTCCCCATCTCCCCATCACCCTATCTCCTTATCAGGTTTTTCCTGCCGTCCTCCTACCACCAATTCCGGAATTCTCAGTGTGGGTTGGGCATCACCAACCGGGACTCCCTGACCATCTTTCCCGCAGGTTCCAATTCCAAAGCCGAGATCATCGCCCACCATATCGATCTCTTTGAGAACCTGGGGTCCACTGCCAATCAGGATCGCTCCCCGAACCGGTTCGGACAAACTCCCTTTCTCAATTAAATATCCCTCACTCACTTCAAAAACAAAATCACCATTGACTGTGTTGACCTGCCCTCCGCCCATCTTCCTCACGAAGAGTCCTTTTTCAACAGAACGTATGATTTCTTCGGGTTTCATCTCTCCCGGAACGATCATGGTGTTACTCATTCTGGGGATGGGCTTGTGTTGATACGATTCCCTTCTCCCGTTTCCGGTCGATTCAACCCCATCCTTTAACGCACTGAGCCGATCGTAGAGATAACTTTTCAAAACCCCCTTTTCCACCAACACGGTTTTTCGGGAGGGGACGCCCTCATCATCGAAGGCATAGGAACCTCTCCTCCGAGGAAGCGTGGGGTCATCTACCACGGTGATCGGAGGAGAAGCCACCCTCTCTCCAATTTTCTTGGAATAAACAGAGAGGCCTTGTTGGGCCAAATCTGCCTCCAGCCCGTGGCCGATGGCTTCATGAATCATCGTCCCACCCGCTTCGCTCGAGAGAACGACGGCCATTCTCCCCATAGGTGCTTTTCTTGCGGACAGCATCAGAACCGATCTCTTCGCGGCAACCTCAGCAACCTCTTCCGGTGGGTGGAAATCGAAGATTTCAAAACCCATCGTCCCTCCCACAGGCTCATATCCGGTTTGAAGGGCCTCACCCTTAGCTGACACCGCCTGGACGGAGAAGACGGTCCCGACTCTCTCCCCTTCGACGGTGTTTCCATCTGAATTGGCTATGGAAAGGACCTGACTGAAATCTCGATAGAGAACTCTCACCTGCCGGACATGGCCGTCAAGCTTCCGGGCTACCTCATTCCCTCGTTTCACAACAGAAACCTTCTCCCCAATGGAGATCTCTTTTGGATGCTTCTCAATCGGGGAAAGAGGAGTCGAGGATGAAGGGGACGATGGAGGGGAAAAAGGTTTCTGAACCAATTGGCTCACCTCTACCTTCCGATCCTCTTTCGTTGCCTGGCTCAACCTTCGGGCTAAACAGAGAAGGGATTCTTCCGTGAGATGATTGGTGAACCCGTAGAGGGTCTTTCCTTGATGGAGGATTCGAAGTCCCACTCCCATGTCCAGTCCTGAAATGATTTTCTCGATTCGGTCCTCTTCAAGGACGATTACGACGGAGCTTGTTTGTTCAAAGAAGAGATCGGCGAATTCGCTACCCTCTTTCAAGATTTCTCTCAATATCTTTTCGTATGGAATTTGTTCTATCAACTCGTGGCCTCTCTTTGGAAAGTAACGATTGGGTAGGGGAAGCCCTCGCTTCCCTTTTGGGGGACTAAAGTCGCCCCTGCCCACCAAAGCTCAAATATTGTAACTCAAGGCTTTAGCCTTGATGACGATCAACCCTGAAAGGGTTGAGTTACAGGACTTTGAAATTTGGAATCAAAAATCATTGTTTCTCGTTCGTGTTTCGAATTTAAGATAATCAAGGACACTCCGGTAACGATTCAATGTATATTTCCTTGCACAAGCCTTCCAAGACTTCCTCTACATCCTTTTCCCACCCCGGTGCCACCATCAACTCAACGATCGCTTCATGAGGATCCTTCGTCCTCACGACAGCCATCCCTTCATGGGATTCGATGATAAATTTGAAATAAGCGATGTCCTTCCTGTGAAGCCTATAATATCGTGACTGAGTATCCATAACCTTAGGAATGAGTTGAAAGTCAGGACTAAAGACTAAGAACTGAGAAATGAAGTTCTCCGAACTCCGAACTATTCACTCGTAGCTTTCCTAATCAGCCTCCCTCTCACATCTCCGTAAAGAAACACGTCTTTGACCACCCCCTCCAGGGGATAGAATTCTTTTGATAACCATCCTTCGATGAGGCCTTCCTTTGAATGGGTGATTTCTGGATCCAGAAAAAGTTTAACAAAATACTCCTTTCCATCTCTAAATTTCTCAGATTTTTTTCTCTTTTCTTCCTCTTCTTTCGAAGCCACATTCACTTCGTAACTCGAAGTGCCCTTCTTGGGGAAAGTGGCCACCGTGTAGGTTCGTCCTCTTTCAATCCCTCCGTAAACACCATAGCGAAAATTATAAGAAGCGGTCAGGAAATCATCATAAACCATCCCGGGAGGAATGTCTTCCTCTTTCCTTACTTGGGTGCCATCCTTTCTCCGCCGTACCTGAATCCATTTTCGCTTTTGATAATCGAAGAAATGGGTTCGCCTTCTCAATTTGCTTCCAATCTGCACATCCTCTTCGAAGGAGAGGGACCGGAGACGCCTTCCCCCTTCTATTTCTTCCATGACGCAGCGATAGGTATCGACGCGATAACGAGCCACCCATCCCAGGATCCCTAAGGTTTCCGCTTGAAGAGTGGAGAGATATCGGCCTCTTTCTCCCATTTCCCTAAAACTCAGTTTCCCCAGGGCGACTCGGTTAAATATCCAGGCTCCCACCTCGTAGTGGAGCTCCTCTCCTTTGAAAAATGCGGCAATCGAAATCCTCTTCCCAGGTAAAGCAGAAGAGATCCCTTGTGCTTCGACCCTCTGGACAGTGAACGGAAGCGTGGGAAGAAGGGAGAATCCCAAGAGCCATCGAAGGAAAAGTCTTCGTGTAAGGCCACAAGTTCGGAGTTCAGAGTCCGCCTGCCTGCCGGTCAGGCAGGGAGTTCGGAGCCATCCATCAAACGAAAAAGAACTTAAAGATTTTTTCAAAAACTCCGAACTAAATATGTAGCTCAATGACATCTCCTTCGCTAAGCTGGTAATCCCGTTTGACCATCTGTCCATCGAATTTTCCTGAACCCCAGATCTTCGCATATCGAAGCTTTTTAACGAAGTCTTTATGAATGGAAAACGCCACATCCTCGACCGTGCTTCCCTTTTTGAGAATCACCGGCTCCGAAAAATCAGGGTCACCTCCCGGGGCCTTCGTATAGACTCGAATGATTCCCAGCATCTGATAGACTTCCTTTTTCACCTCTCCGAGGTTCATTTCTTCCTTGGCGGAGATGGGCAAAATGGGAAAGGTCTCCTTAAATCGAGCCTCGAACTCTCCATAGGTCTCCATGGACTTCTTTAGATCACATTTGTTCCCGAGAAGGAGGGCTTTCAAAAATGCCCATCCCGTTTCCAGAGACGGAATCGCCCCCCTTCCACCCACCTTGATTCTCATTCCCCTCAGGGCTTCTAAAAGGATCTCCATCTGGGAAATGGGATCTTCCGTGAGATCCACCATGAGGAGAAGGAGATCCCCATTTCGAATGAGGTTCGGGAACCCGGGTTCCACATGATCGAGTTGGAGGGGCGGGGTGTCCACAAGTTGAATCTGGAGATTCTCAAATTTCATCATCCCGGGAATGGGTTTCTGAGTGGTAAAAGGATAATCGGCCACCTCAGAAAAAGCATTGGTCATTTTTGAGAAAAGAGTCGATTTACCTGTATTGGGAAGGCCAAGAAGGAGGACCTGCGCGGATCCCTCCTTTTTGATGTAAAAGGCCTGTTCCGCCTTCCCGATCGTCGGCTTTCGATGGAGCTCTTCTTTCAATTTGGCCATGCGGCTCTTCAGTTGGCCCCGGAGCTTCTCCGTTCCCTTGTGCTTGGGAATGACGGCCATCATGACCTCGAGGGCCTTGATCTTCTCATCGGTCGTTTTGGCCTGCTTGAACTTTGCCTCGGCTTCGAGATAATCGGGAGTGAGATTCGCTGGCATGATTAGAGCTTATAGACCTTATCACGCAAGAAAATGGCTAAAATCTTTGGGTCGAATTGGGTGCGCTTCCCTCGCTCCAATTCCGTCAGGACATCCTGAAGGGGTTTGCTTGGAGAATGAGGTCTCACGCTGGTCATCGCATCAAACGCATCTGGAACAGTAATGACCCTTGCCTCAAGGGGAATAGCTTCCCCTGCCAGTCCATCCGGATATCCTTTCCCGTCGAAACGCTCATGATGATGGCGAATCATCGGAATTTTGTCTTTGAAGAAATCGATGCCTTCCACAATTTTGACGCCGATTAGGGGATGCTCTTGGATGGATTGATACTCTCCGGGATTGAGGGCTCCTGGTTTTTGAAGGATCTCATCCTTGATCCCGATCTTACCGATATCATGAAGGAGCGCCCCATACTCCAGACTCTCCAGTTTCTCCTCGCTGAAACCCAACCGGGTGGCGATCCTCAAGCTCATCCTTCTTACGCGATCGGAATGGCCCCGGGTGTAAGGGTCCTTTGCGTCGATGGCCTCTGCCAGAACCTTAACCGAATCGAGGTAGGCTTTCTTCAAGACACGGTAAGCATGTTGAAGCTTCGCGGTTCGTTCCTCAACCAGCCTCTCCAGATTCTGATGATGAGCCTCCAATTCTTCTTCGAGTCGCTTTTTCTCCAGAGCCTTCTTCACACTGAGGACAATCAAATCGAGGTCAGCGGGTTTGATGATGAAATCGTAAGCCCCCAAACGCATCGCCTCGACGGCCATATCTATTTCAGGATAGGCCGTGACCATGATCACCAACATATTTTCATTTACGCTCTTCACTCTCTTTAATAGCTCAATCCCGTCCATTTCTGGCATTTTGATATCCGAAATGATGAGCGAAAAGGCATTCTTATAAAAATGGGTCAGAGCCTCTCTCCCATTCTTGGCCGTGACACACGCATATCCTTCCCCGGTCAACCGTTGGGCCAGAAGGCGACAGATCAACTCCTCGTCATCGACAATCAGAATCCGATCTTCCATGATTCTCCCTTCGGTTCGTTCCTGTGGGATACGAGCCTCAAGTAATATTTTATAAAAAATTATTGAACAGTCAACCCTTCGCCAAGCAAAGGGTTCTTATCCACGGGGAGAAACTTCCGAGGGGGGCATACCGGGCTGGCCGAAGCAAGTTGATTCAAAAAGGGCTTTTTGCGATAATAGAAAAAGAATTCCCATAAACGGCAAAAGGGGGAAGAAATGGAACCTATGAAAATCCTGGTGGTGGATGATGAAATGCCCGTCCGGGAGATGCTTCAACGAGGCCTTACCCAGATGGGTGGGTTCTCCGTGGACGTCGCTCAGAACGGCCTGG
>CAYMTD010000055.1:0-9652 GCA_964393245.1 uncultured Syntrophaceae bacterium | reverse complement strand
GGAAGGACTTTGTCGGCTGGAAGTCCACAGTCTTCCGCTGAAATTGGTCTCCTTTGTTGAGAGAGACTCCCACCGTCGTCTTAGCCTTCCAACTTTATTGATATATAAGGAAAGAATCTACCTGACGAGTAAGACACAGAATTTTCAACCCTAATTAACAAAACCTTCCTTTTTTGTCAAGAAAAAAAATCGCCAGTTTACGTAACGTGAGAGGCAGACAAGAATTTACTCCGTGATTTCAATAAATTAATGCCCTAAACTTTTGAGTTAGAGCAGAATACCTTTGATGGGAATCGCTTCCTCAGAATAGATATCTCATTGATCCGCCTACCCGGAGGACAGCACGCCTGCGCGCCGCTCAGCCTGCCTGCCCTGTACCCTATTAGGTTCAGGGCAGGCGGTGGGCAGGGGCTCCCGAAAGGGCGGCCATACCTGTGTGCTGAAGCACTTCGGTGCGCAGGCACAGTGTGCCGCTCCTACGTAGTCTTTTCTTAATCATTTAAAAAGAATCCGGTAGGCATTCTTGTAAAGAATGGCCTCGATAGCACTCTCACTCAGGGGGAGGGACTGGATGGCTTCCACATTTCTTTTGATCCCTGTTGGCATGGTGGGCCAATCGGACCCAAACAGAACCTTCTCACTATTCTTCTCAAGTTCAGGAAAATAAGTGAGAAGATTCTGTGGGGGGAGCCCTGTTACATCCATATAGAGATTCTTGTGTAATCGTGAGAGGGCAAAACAGTCGTCATACCAGAAGCCCCTTCCGCTATGGGCCATCACGAGGGTTAAATCGGGAAAGTCCACGGCAACATCATCCAGATGAATAGGGTCACAATATTTTAATTTCGTCCCTTTGAAGAGCGAAGTACCAATATGATAGATAACGGGGACTCTTAATTCCTGAGCTTTAGCATAGAGGGGATAGAGGCGGGCTTCGTTGGGGTAGAAGAACTGATAGGAGGGATGGAGCTTCACGCCTCTGACGCCACCCTCTTTGACATAAAACTCAAGTTTCGCCGGTAAATCGGGATGGACATTTGGATTGAGGGAAGTAAAAGGAATCAGTCTCTCTTGACCGCGACAATATTCAATCACTTCTTCTGTAGGAACGTCACCACTGCTCGCCGGAGCACATTCGGGTAACACCACCGCGTATCTTACCCCTTGAGCGTCCAGATATGAGATAAATGATTCGGGATGCTCGCTGAAATTATCCGCCTTTTCATAAAACTCCGGATTGATCGATTCCAGGTAGTTGAGCCA
This sequence comes from uncultured Syntrophaceae bacterium, assembly GCA_964393245.1. Classification (GTDB taxonomy): domain Bacteria; phylum Desulfobacterota; class BSN033; order BSN033; family UBA1163; genus CAYMJV01. Next base: position 8,389 of record CAYMTD010000055.1, on the reverse strand, counting down.
GGTGGGGTTCAACAATTCTTTTCGGATATAGTGCGTATGAAAATCGATAACGTCCATTTGGCTTTCACTCCATTGGAGAATTCATTTTTTAGATAGCGAAATGATAGGAGAAAGTTCATTTGATGTCAAGTAAGGGGGCTCTGGACTGGAAAACCGCTCTTCGCTCTCTTGGTTACACAGATTTCAAAAAAGATTAAAGAGATTTTCTTTATTTTCAATGCATTTTATACCTGCGTAATCGTATCATCATCTGTGTCATCAGAGATTTGATCTCAGCAAAACAGCTTGACAAGTCTTAAAGGGCGATATTACAATTCACGCCATCCCTTTGTACAAGATCAGGCGCGATGAGGAGGTAGACCCGTGGAGGTTTTCGTCTATGGTGTGATCAACGGGATGATCTTCGTTTTGATGGCCGTCGGCTTCTCCTTCGTTTATGGGATCAGCCGATTACCCAATTTTGCTCACGGCGCCTTGTATGTGGTCACCGGATTCATCACCTGGAGTTTTATCAATAGTGCGGGGCTTCCCTACGGGCTGAGCGTTTTTCTCTCCCTTCTCATCGTTTCCCTCATCGGGATGGCAATCTATCAATTTGTCATGATACGGGTAAGGGGCATGCCCATCTCCGAAATCATCGTTTCCTTTGCCATTGCTCTGGCGATTCTTGAAGGATTGCGCCTCCAAGGGATTGGAGGATTCAAGGGTTTCATCGGCCCGGGATATGTTCTGCCGCCCTTTGTGACCGGAGTGTTGGAGACGCGATGGGTGACGGTGGACCTTCAACGTCTTCTCATCATTGCGGTGGGTTTAATCCTTTTAGGTTTGATGTGGCTTTTTACTCACTATCACAGAATTGGGCTGGCCCTTCGTGCCATGGCTCAACATGAACGGGCTGCTTTGATGCTGGGCATCAACTCTGACCGGATGGCCAATATCGCTCTGGGTATCGGCTCTGCCCTGGCGGGGATCTCCGCTATCGCGGTCACACCTTTGGGCAACGTCAATTGTGAGTCCGGTTACAGCGTTTTGACGAATGCGATTGCCGTCTGCGTCATCGGTGGATTGGGAAGCTGGGTGGGGACCATCTTAGCCGCTCTGATCCTTGGCATGGGCACCACCGTGATGTCAGCCCTGGGGGGTACCATGTGGAATAATGTCCTCGTCTTCGGACTCATCATCTTGATTCTGATTGTCAGACCCTCCGGGCTCTTCGGGCAACAGAAGGAACTGGAAGAAAGAGTTTAGACAAAGATCAATGCAAAATGATCAATGGTCAATTAGAAATGATCAATAACGAATAACCCATAACACATAACCTATCACCAATAACCTGAAACCCAATGACCAATGGCCAATTGACAACCAAGGAGACGCGTAAAGAGAGGCTGGACCGGGGAATCAAGGCGCGAACCGAGGGGCTTTATGCCATTTCCTCGTGGCGCGAAATCGCCTATCTCCTGGCGCCCAGGGCAGGATTGATCATCGGTTTACTCCTATTGCCTCTTGTCGTCCCTGGTCTTTACTGGCAGAGGGTCTTTGGTCTGGCAGCCGTTTATGCGTTGCTGGCTCTTTCCTTCGATTTTTTAGCGGAACGTGTGGGTTTGGTATGCATCGGCGGGGCCTTTATGATCGGAGTGGGGGGCTATATCTCCGGGTCGCTCAATTATTACTTGAGCTGGCCGCCTGTTTTGACGATTCTCATAGGCACCTTCGGTGGCGCTCTCCTTTGCACATTGCTCTGGCTCCCCTGCTTACCTCTTCGCGGGATCTACTTTGCCGTCGTGACCTTTATGTTTCCCTTCTTGAGCACGAGTATTATTCTTGCGGGTGGACTCTTCGGCAGCACGGAGGGATTAAGCCCCATTAAAGGTTTCCCAAACCAATGGATTGGGATCTATCTGATCATCACCCTCGTCCTTATTGCTATCTTCGGTCTCCGAAGGCTTTGCGGTGAAGATATTGGCGTCGTATTCGCCGGTGTAAAAGATAATGACCAGGCGGTCTTCGCCTCCGGAATCAATGTCACCCGGGTGAAGATCTATGCGCTTTACATTGCAAGTGTCATTGGATGTTTTGCCGGGACATTCGTGGCTCACTTCTCCGGATTTGTTGGTGTCTCATTATTTGCCGTCGACTTTTCGATCATGCCGATTGCTGCCTGCATCATGGGGGGACCGGGAACCATGGCCGGCGCAGCCCTTGGGGCTTTTATTTTAGCTCCTCTGTCTGAATTGCTCCGAGGATTTGGACAACTCCGAGTCGTCCTCTACTGTCTGGTCCTGGTGGGATTTATCCTGTTCAAGCCAGAGGGATTATTGAACTGGGCTGCCCGGAAGTACCATCAGATTGAGCGCTGGGTAAAGGTTTAAGAGATGGAGGAGAAAGAAGTCATCCTTCGGGTGAAAAATCTCAGCAAGTCCTTTGGCGGGGTGAAAGCCCTGAGCAACGTGAGCTTTGATCTCCTCGAAGGAGAGATTATGGGAGTGATCGGGCCCAATGGTTCCGGTAAGACCACTCTGGTGAATACCATCACCGGCTTTGTAAAACCCGATTCGGGCGAGGTCTTTTTTAGAGACAAAAAACTGACCGGATTGCCCCATTATAAGATTGCCGATCTCGGAGTGACAAGGACCTTTCAAGTCGTTCGACCCTATCTCAGCCTGAGGTCTTTTAAGAATCTCATTGTTCCCTTGTGGTCACCGAGGGCGCGACGATTTGCCGGTAGCCGGGGAGGGGACAGGGATGCCGTGGCCATCGATCTCCTTGAAGAAGTCGGATTTGAGCGGGATGCCTATGTTCCTTACAAATTTGCCTCGGCCCTTCCGCTGGGTTATCTCAAACGGCTCGAACTCGCCCGTTGCCTGGCTCTCCGGCCGGAGATCATCATCTGTGACGAAGTCTTTTCAGGGCTCAGTATGAGTGAAATCGCGAGCATGCTCCCTCTCATCGAGAGACTCCGCATGAAGGGCGTCACCATGATCATGGTGGAACATCGATTAAGGGAACTCTTCAGCGTAGCGGACAAAGTGATAGTCCTTGATTTTGGCCAGAAGCTCGCCGAAGGCATCCCGGGGCAGGTGATGCAAAACGAGCGGGTAAGAAGAGCGTATCTGGGAGAGGAAATCAAACCGTGAACCCCATCCTGGAGATCAGAGATTTGATGCTCTTTTACGAAAACGCATTGGCGATCAACAACGTGAGCATCACCGTTCCGGAAGGCCTGGTCGCTGGAATCTTCGGGTCGAACAGCGCTGGGAAATCCACCCTCATGTTTTGCATCTCTGGAATCATCCTGGACGTGAAAAAGAAAGAGGTAATGAAAGGCGGAGAAAGAATTACCCTGACCGGAGAGATCAAATTTAAAGGGGAAGACATTCTGAAATTGGAACCGAGCGAAAGGGCTAAGAGAGGGATCATCCTCTGCCCGGAGAGGCGCCTTATCTTCCCTGAAAGCAGTACCCTTGAGAATCTACGGATGGGAGCCTATCTGGCCACTAAGGCCCAGGCAAAGAAGACGCTGGATTATGTATTCAACCTATTCCCCGAACTGGTAAAGCTTAGGAGAAGGGCAGGGGGGTTCCTGAGCGGAGGGGAGCAGCAGATGCTTGCCATCGGAAGGGCTCTCATGGCCCAGCCCAAACTTTTGCTTCTCGATGAACCCCTTCTTGGACTCGCCCCAAGCATCGAGATAAGACTGGCTAAAGCCATTCAGGCGATTAATCAGGAGACCGGGATCACGATCGTCGTGTCCGAACAGTATGCAAGGCCTGTTTTACCCATTGTTAATTATGCTTATGTTCTCGAAAACGGAGGGTTGGTTGCAGAGGGGACGGGAAGCGAGCTCTTAGAGAACCCGGATGTAAAAGAAGCCTACTTCGGATTGTAAAACCAATTTCGGTTTTTCAAATCCGAAATCCGCATATCGAAGCTATTTACCCCGTTAGAAAGCCCCGCTACTTACAGCGGGGATGATGGCTGTTTCTTTTTCAGCGAACACGGGGTTTAATGGCCCGCGTGGGCCTCCCCGTTAGAAAGTAGAAGACTTTCTAACAGGGTTTACTTAAACAAACCCGAATAGGTAAAATGTCAAATGCCAAAGTTCAAATGTCAAATCAAGTCCACCGCTCAAGCGCCGTAACTCAAGGCTTCAGCCTTGACTCAGATCAACCCTAAAAGGGTTGAGTTACATCCTTTTGGATTTTGACATTCATTTGACGTTCAGATTTTGGAATTCGGATCTTGTGCCGGATCACTATTTATCCGTTTTTTTCTGCGCCTTTCTTCGTTCTTCATCCCGGATTTCACGGCGAAGAAGCTTTCCCACTTTCGATTTGGGAAGCATGTCCCTGAATTCGATATAGCGAGGGACCTTGTAGGGCGCCAGCCTTTCCCGGCACCAGGTAACCAGATCTAAGGAGCTGACTCCCCTGGCATCTTCTTTGAGCACGACAATGGCTTTGATCCGTTCTCCTGTCCTTGCATCCGGAACGCCGACGGCACAGGCCGCAATCACAGCAGGATGATCTTGAAGGACTGCTTCAATTTCGGAGGCAGAGACCCTGTATCCTTTATACTTGATGATATCCGCACCTCGATCGACAAAGAAGAGCTGTCCATCCTCCCTCTGACGGGCAAAATCTCCCATTCGATAAAAAACTTTGCCATTCACGTGGACGAAGGAACGGGCCGTCTCCTCGGGTTTTTTCCAATAATGTTTGAACGTATATTCGCAGCGGACCAGGACCTCCCCTACCTCTCCCTTTGGAACGGGGGCCAGCGTCTCCGGATCGACAACTAAAACCTCCCTCGAAGGCAACGGGAGGCCGATGGATTCCGGATGCGGTTCCCGATCAAAAGGAGAGGTGGTGGTAAAGCCAACCTCCGTAGCTCCATAGCATTGGAAGATGGGTCTCCCAAATTTCTCCTTCCATCGCGCATTCACTTCGGGAGGAAGCTTGTCAGCACCACACAGACAGTATCGGAGGGATGAACAATTGTACATATCCACTCGATCGTGCTCCAGGATCATCCGGTATAGGGTGGGGACACCCAGAAAGAGCGTCACTTTATACCTCTGGATCGTATCCAAGATGGCATCGACATCCGGGATGGGCATTAAAAAGATGGGATTGCCTTTGGTGAGGCCCCAGGCCATGGTCATCCCCTGAGCCATTTCGTGGAAGAGGGGATTGATCATGATTAACCGGTCACCCCCTCCTTCTCCAACGAAGCCCTCGCTGATCTGACGGACCTCACTGACAAAGCTGACGACGGCGGTATGATTTGTCGGGACCCCTTTGGGAAAACCGGTCGTCCCGCCGGTATAAAGGAGTCGGCTCAGGTCTGCCCTCGGATTGATCTCCACGATCGGAGGCGATGGGGAATGCTCTTTAACAAGATTCCTGAAGGTATAGACTTCGATGCCTTTCTCCACCACTCCGTGGGGAATCTTATCGAACATGGTTCCTACGACTCGTTTCCACCAGGGAAGAAGATCGGCATAGTTAGTGACAATGATTCCCTTTAGGCTGGTATTCGGAAAGACCTCTTTCACATATCCGAAATTGGTATCCTGGCAAAGGATATAGACGGCCTCCGAATCGTTAATCAGATATTCGATCTCAAAGGGAGTGTAAATGGGAGAGACGGGGACCGGAGTAGCTCCGATCTTCATCGATCCAAAAAAACCAGCAAGAAATTGGGGACAATTGGGAACGTATAGCATAACCTTGTCCCCATGCTTCACACCAAGACTATACAGGGCCTTGGCAAAACGGTCGATGAGTTCCTTCATTTCGGCATAGGTCCATGTTTTTCCTAAATAGATAATCGCTGGCCTACCCGGATACTTCTGGCACATGCGTTCGATCGCAGCGAAGACCGGTTCGTCATAGACCGTCTTCTCATATGCCCCTACCTGACCATAGATCAGTTCTCTGGAACTCACGCCACCTCCTTCGATGAATCCTCTTCATTACAATAGGGGAGCCCCGCCGAGGGCTCCTCCATTAAGTTTTTACTAAATGGATTTAAGACACGAATGACGGACACGCCTGCGTGCCCTGCCTCCGCCAGAGCGGGTTCGCGCAGGCAGGCGAAACCCACTCCGGCGTGCAGGTACGGATACGTCATTTTCTAGCCAATTGGTTACTTTGCTGACTTCACCCAGGGTGGAAGCTTATACTCACCACTGGCTATTTCCTTAGGCCAGATGCACACCCTTTTCCCATCTTGCCATTGCAGAAGTTGACCTAACAGCATCTCTTTTGGGTTGTTCCCATAGATCGCCTGATGGTTCGTTTTGTCGAACCTCAACCTGCCACCAGCCGTGACCATATCCGTCTCCTCAATCGCCTTAACCAGAGAATCCACATCTAATGTCCCCGTACGCTCAATTGCATCCTTTAAAAGATAAAGGACGGTGTAACTCGGCACGTTGCCGGTCCCTCTTGGCTCATCGCCCCATCTTTTCTTAAACGCATTGAAAAATGGTTTCGTAAGCGGTGTGATCTCTTGCCCTGGAAGCGTTCCGCCCTCTCCGGCAAACTCGACGAGGTAAGCCACCTTACCGCCCGTTTGTTTCCACATGACCGGGTCCTCTGTTGGGCCCACAAAACCAATGGCAGCAGCGGGGATCTTCATATCCTGCCATTGATTGATCATGGCTAAGGCCTCTGGTGTATGATCCCAGATGAACAAGACCTGTGCCCCTGATTTCCTCACATCACGGAGCATCATCGAGAAGTCTGTGGTTGCAAGAGGGTGTACCTCCTTACCGACAATGTTCCAGCCGCCTGCAACCGCTCCTTTTTCAACCAGTCCACCTGCTGCTTTGGCATGAGCTGCCTCAGCGACGGTGATATACATCTTGTCGAACCCATACTTTTCTTTTATATTGTTGAGCATGGCGACAATGTTGGGTATCCAATAAGCTACGTTTCCGCTTAGTCTAAAGCCGTATTTATATGTTCCGATGTCCTTCCCCGTCTTCGCATGCCAACCAGGCGTCCAGCAGCCAATGCTAATAATGCTCAATACCTTGTATTTAGGGTAAAGATCTAAGGCAGCAAGGCAACACTCTGACATCGTGGGTCCACCAGCAAGGATCTTTACCTTCTTGTCCAGTATCAACTTCTCGATGGCCAGGAGGACCTCACTGGTCGGGACGCCGGGCTCCTCATCCCGGGTATCAACGATCTCAAGTTTGATCGGCCGCTTTACCCCTCCTATCTTAATCCCACCGGCGGCATTGATCTCTTCCGTGGCCAGTATCATTGATCTTTCACCGTTCTGACCGTACGTGGAGGCCCGGGCAATAGGTGCGCCAATGATAATAGGCTCAGCTTGTTGTGATTTGGCTACATCCGGAACAATGATCAATAATGCCAAGACCAACATGACGAACATTAAGAAACGCCTTTCCATAACTTTTACCTCCTCGTATAATTTTGGGAATAGTGGTGTTAATAGTGAATGATTCTCAAAAAAATGTCAATATGTTAAAAGATTTAGTGAAACTGTTCACTAAATCCTGACAGTTGACTTTAATTTGCCGGATATGATATTAGTTCATTTGCTTGAGGATCAGGCATTTGAAGCCTTAAACACTTATCCAGGAATGAGGGCGGAAAAATGTTAGAAGTTAAAAATCTTATGGTTTTTTATGAGAATGCTATAGCCATTAATAATATCAATATGGGCGCCCAGCTTGGTAAGATCACAGGTGTTTTCGGAGCCAACAGCGCCGGGAAATCTACATTGATGTATACCATCTCGGGGATCATATTGGATGTGAAGAAGAAGGAGGAGATGAAAGGTGGAGAGAGAATTACTGTTCTTGGGATGATCCTCTTCGATGGAACCGACATCACCCAGATGAAGCCGAGCGAAAGGGCGAAAAAGGGAATTATCCTCTGTCCGGAAAGACGGCGAATCTTTCCTGAGAGCAGCGCACTGGAAAATCTGAAGATTGGAGGCTATCTGGCCACAAAGGCCCAGGCAAAAAAGACTCTCGACTATGTTTTTACTATTTTCCCAGCGCTGACAAAGCTGAAGAAGAGGGAAGGGGGATTTCTCAGTGGAGGGGAGCAGCAGATGCTCGCCATTGGAAGGGCTTTGATGGCCCAGCCGAAATTGCTTCTCCTGGATGAGCCCCTTCTGGGATTGAGTCCTCTCATGGAGGCGATGCTCGCTCGATCCATCCGTGATATCAATCAACAGACTGGCATCACCATTATGATTTCAGAACAGTATGCCCGTCCCATTTTGCCCATCATCCACCATGGGTATATCCTTGAGAATGGGGGAGCTGTCCTTGAGGGTTCCTCCCATGAACTGATGGAAAACCCCGACGTGAAATCCGCTTATTTTGGGTTGTAGGGTTCGA
>CAYMTD010000054.1:0-9657 GCA_964393245.1 uncultured Syntrophaceae bacterium | reverse complement strand
TGAGGTTCATTGGGAAAACAGGGGCAAGGTCCTGGGGGCCGATCGGTTGCCCCGTCCCGGGATGAAGGGGCGGTTGCAAAGGGGTTGGTAAGTCTGCTTGAATATTATACCATTGCTTTGGAATCTCATCCTCTCTTAGAAAAACTTTGAACTCCTTCATGGTCTCCTCCTTCTGTTTGGAATGAATTCTTTAACAGAGAAAAGTCCTTTTCCTCACCTCCTTTTCTGACCGGACAAATTAAGTTTATGGATTCTTCAAGATTTTCCCACCCCGATAAAAATCCACATATCAGTAATTTTTGTGCTTGTCAAGAAGTAAATCGGAGAATGTGTTAGCAAAGCGATTATGTCTCCTCTAACTGACTCTTCGGGGGCAGTACTCTTAAAGTGGATTGGGTACCGTTCTTAATTCCAAAACAGGGTGCATCAGGAGTCATCGATTCCTTCTGGATCTCCACTCTTTTGCCAGCCACCATTCCAGGTCACACTGGAGACATCTCCTTGCCTCTTTGATAGCCTCTTCATCATCAAAGCATTGAACCACTTCATCAAGATTCCTTTTCCGTTCCAAAGGGGAGAGCATCGGAGGGCCAATCCTTTTGAGATCTGCAAAACCCTCTTCCCTCTTCCCAGAATAATCGGAGTTTGCGATCCTTTCTGCAAGGATTTCCTCTTTCAAACCGTTTCCGCCCAAATACCGGTCCATGGAGAGGGCGGCTCTCTTTCCGGACGCAATGGCTTCGATGACTGTCCCTGGACCCTGAACCACATCTCCTCCGGCAAAGATCCCTTTTCCATTCGTTTGCAAGGTAAGCGGATTGACTTCGATCCCTCCCCAGAGGGTAACCTTTCCCCCCTCCTCTTCATCGAACCACGAGAGATCGGGGGATTGGCTGATGGCAGGGATAACCATATCCGCTTCGATGACAAACTTCGAATCAGGGATGGGTATGGGGCGTGGTCGGTCGGACTGGTCCAAATCGGCAAGCTTCATGCGGCAGCATTCTATCCCCAGGATCTTTCCTCCATCCACGAGAATCTTGGTCGGAGCAGTGAGATATTCAATCTGGATCCCTTCTTTCTCGGCCCCCATAATCTCTTCTTCTTGGGCGGGCATCTCTTTTCGGGTTCTCCGGTAAAGGATCGTCACCTCTTTCGAACCAAGGCGCAACACCATTCGGGCTGAATCGATGGCCGTATAGCCGCCTCCGATGACAATGACCTTTTCCCCCGCGTCCACATGCTCCCCCAAAGCCACCCTTCTTAAGAAATCAACCGCAGGGATGACCCCACGGGCATCTTCTCCTTCCAGACTAAGTTTTCTCCCTTGGTGGGCTCCGATTGCAATGAAGATGGCTTCATAGCCCTGGGCCCTGAGATCTCGAAGAGAAGGGTTTTGACATACCGGGGTATTGAGCTTCAACTCTATACCCAAGCGGAGAATGGAATCAATCTCTCTTTTCAATACAGAGCGGGGAAGCCGATATTCCGGGATCCCCACCGCTAGCATTCCTCCAGGCACAGGCAGAGCCTCAAAGATCGTTACTCGATAACCCATCTTTCTGAGGTCATAGGCGGCTGTAAGCCCCGCAGGACCTGAGCCGATTACTGCAACTTTATGCCCATTTTCCCTTTCGATGCGAACCTTCCCCTCGGAGAGATCGCTGGCCCTGTCCGATGCATACCTCTTCAAGGCACAGATTGAAATGGCCTCATTCACCTCAGCTCTCCTGCATCTGGCCTCACAAGGATGGGTGCAGACCCTACCTAAAACTCCTGGGAGAGGCACTCTCTCCAGGATCAATTCGTATGCCTCCACAGGCTTCCCCTGGGCAATGAGCCGCAGATAGCCTGGGACATCTATCCCTGCCGGGCAGGCCCGGGTGCAAGGAGGCGATCCCTCGGGTACGAACTCCTCAGGGGAGATGGATCGAAGGGGTCTAATGATGTCGAGGATCGCAATGCCATTCGGGCATACGCTCTCGCATCTGCCACAAGTAGTACAGCACCAGGGAAGTGGTGTCTCTGCAATCTCATCGATGAGATCGAGCTCGACATGTCTTAAGATCCGTCTGATATTGAAGTTCTTTAAACCCGTAAGAGGGCACGCAGAACTGCAACGCCCGCATTGTTCGCAGGTCTTAAACATCCCCACGTCATGATATTTGTCAACCAATATCCCCTTCCTGTTCATATCCCGTCTGTCCCTATCCAAGTTCGAGTTGTTTTGCCATCTCTTTCATGATGTTTGCAAACTTAGGTCCGTCCGCAGCCGAACACCAGGCGACCCAGAGTTTCTCGGGGTCGTATCCCTTCTTTTCCAATCTTTTCTTTGCCTTCTTCATCCTCGCATCGCAGGCATAGTTGCCAGTGATGTAATGACACGTGGGGAACTCGCATCCCACGACCAGCACTCCCGCCGCCCCCAGTTCAAAAGCACGCTCAATCAATTTCGTAGGAACCCGAGCGGAACACATCACTCTGATCAGACGGCCATTGGAAGGGTACTGAAGTCTGCTGACCCCTGCCATATCGACACCGCCCAAGGCACACCAGTGGCAGATGAAGCCGACGATTTTTTCCCCTGGTTTCTCTTCCAGGGCTGCCTCCACTTGGGCGAGGAGCTGTTCATCTGAGTAATGCACAATATTGATACATTCCTTCGGACAATCGGCAGCGCAGAGGCCGCAACCCTTGCAGAGGGCTTTGACTACGGAGGGGCGCTTTTCCCTGTCCACCTGTATCGCGCCAAAAGGACAATTTTTGGAACAGAGGCCGCATTTGCTGCAATCTGTCAAATCGATGTCGGCCACAATCCCCTCGGCCTCCACATACCCTTTTTTCATCGGGATCGAGACCCGCATCGCAGCCGCCGTTCCCTCTTCACAGCTCTCCTTGAAACTCTTTGGCGACTTTGCGCATCCGCAGAGCGAGAGGCCGGCAGAGGGAAATTCGACCGGGCCGAGTTTGACATGAGCTTCTTGGAAGAAACCGTCTGAATTGGCCGAGACTTTGAGATGACCTTTGATCTTTTCGACCGTATCATTGCCCTGAAAAGCCGTCGTCAGGACCACCAGGTCAGCACGGATGGCCAGTTCTCTTCCAAGAAGGATATCATAAACCGATAAGACGAAATGGCCCTGCTCTTTTTTTAATTCGGGATAATGAACATCCGGGAACCGAATGAACTTAATCCCCGCTGCTTTGGCTTCATCTATGCGGAAGTGCTCCTCCTTTACCATGCTCAGATCTCGGTAGAGGATATGGATACGGATGTCTCTCTTAAGCTTTTTCAGCGCCAGGGCGTTTTTGACTGAGATCGGACACCCAAGGTTGCAACAGCCCCGGGATTCGTTCTTAGAGTTGACGCAGTTGATCATGACCACGTCTTTGAATTTAAGTTCGAAGTTTAAGAACTCCCTTCTCAATAGTTCCTCGAGTTCAAGCTGGGTGATCACACGAGAGTCGATCCCGTATTCGTACAGCCCTGTCGGTTTGAGCTCTTTCATTCCTGTGGCTACGATAATGGTGGAGATGTCGAGGGGTTCTTCAACCCCCTTTCCATCGGTTTTCAGCTTCACTTTGTAATTTCCAATGTATCCCTGAACGGATTCTAACTCTGTGCCCGTATAGACTTTGATGTTCGGATGAGATTCTACAAGGGAGATCTTGGCCCTGAGGATCTCAGAGGCCGGGATCTCCCCATGATCATGGGAAATGGCCGAGACCTGGTTGAGCAGCCCTCCCAGTTGAGGTTCTTTTTCAACGAGGATTGCCTGAAATCCCTGGTCAGCGATCTGAAGGGCAGCCGTCATCCCCGCCACCCCACCCCCGATCACCATACAATCTGTTTTGACAGGCAGTCTGATCTCCTCGCCCTCTTCGAGAAGGACCGCCTTGGCGACCCCCATTTTGATCAAGTTCTTTGCCTTTTCTGTTGCCTTTTCCGGTTCATTCATATGAACCCAGGAATCCTGTTCCCGGATACTGACGAATTCCAGAAGGTAAGGATTCAACCCTGCTTCCTTCACCGTCTGTTTGAAGAGAGGTTCATGGGTCCTCGGTGTGCAAGAAGCAATGACCACCCTGTTGAGACGGTGTTCTTTGATGTGCTCCTTGATCTTGGCCAGATAGTCGACCGAGCATGACCATTTGCCTTCATCGGCAAAGGCAACATGCTTTAAGCCTCTCGCATAGGCCGCCACCTCCGGGACATTCACGGTCCCGGCAATGTTCGAACCTCAATCGCAGGCAAATACACCTACTCTTATCTCTTCGCTCATCGGACGGTCCTCAGCTATCTTGTTAGAATGGCTTTCATGCTTGCTGCACAGGCCTGGACGACGGATTCAGAGATATCGATTGGCCCTGTGGCGCCGCCACACAGATAGATCCCCTTGACGGTGGTTTCGAGCGGGGCCATGACGGGGTCTTTCTCCTTAAAGAATCCAAGGTGATCCAATTCAATATTCAATACCTTAGCGAGGCTCTGATTCCGATCGCTCGGGATCAATCCCGTTGATAGGACCAGTAGCTCCACCTCTTCTTTCTTGAGCTCGCCCGTTTCGAGGTCCTCGTAACGGACCGTTAGATTCTTTGTCTCCTGATCTTCAAAGACATCAAAAGGCCTCCCTTTGATATATCGAACACCCTTTTCAATCGCTTTTCGGTAGAAATCCCAGAACCCCTTCCCGTAGGCCTTCAGGTCGTTGTGAAAGATGAGTGTCTCTACCGAGGCATCGTGCTCCTTGGTGATCATCGTCTGCTTTGCAGCGATCATGCAGCAGACCTTTGAACAGTAAGGCACCCCCCGGGTCAGCCCCCGACCCGCACATTGAATCCAGCCGATCTTATGAGTATGTTGCTTATCGGAGGGTCTGATGATCTGTCCTGCTGTCGGTCCCCCCGCATTCATCAATCTCTCGAACTGGGTATTGGTGATGACATTTTCATAGACATCATAGCCATGGAGACCCGTAGGGGCGGGGGCGTCCTTGATCCCCGTGGCGACCACGATGCTCTTGACCTCAAGGTCGAGATTCTTATTGGCCTGCCAGAGTCGTACAGCATCCTTCCCCTCTTTTTTACAGGCAAGCACACACAGGGCAATCGGACATTCCCTGCACTGGCTACAGTCAACCACACATCCGCCAACGCAGGCCCCTCTGCCTCGCATCCTGCCATATCGGCAATCGGGATGGATCGAAACCTTATTGGGAACGGCTTGAGGAAAGGCCATGGAGATGAGTTTTCGCATCCCGCCGACTTTCCCATCCATCTCGTCGGGGAGGCTTACCGGGCAGGCCTCCACGCATGCCCGGCATCCCGTGCATTTCTCTTCATCTATGAATTTGGCCTTTTTGGCGAGCCTTACCTTGAAGACCCCATCTGCCTTTTTAACCTTTCTAACCTCTGTGTTGGTAAGGACCTCGATGTTTGGATGATTGTTCACTTCATACATGAGGGGGGCTTCGATGCATATCGAACAGTCATTCGTTGGGAACGTCTTATCGAGTCTGGCCATCATGCCGCCGATGCTTGGCGTATCGTCCACCAGGTAGGCCTTGGCCCCATATTTCGCCGCATTCAAAGCGCAGTTGATGCCGGCGATGCCTCCTCCAATAATCAGTATGGAATCGTCCATAGATTTACCTTATTGATCTAAATATAACCTATCGTCCGTCTCAGACAAGGCAGGGGTTTCTTTTCTGACAACCTGGATTTCGACCATGATCAAAGGAGAAAATATTCAGGCAGGATCATATTTCTGTAAGAATGATGGCATTGGCTTTACAGACGGTGACACAGGCTTGGCATCCCAGGCAATTCTCAGGCCTGGCCGGATAAGCCTTTCCCGACATCTCAAAAACATCCCCTTGGCAAACCCCGAGGCACTCTCCGCATCCTTCACACCTGTCCTCTTCCACATGGACCAGATAGACTTCGAAGTCCTTGAATTTCCCCATACTCCTATTTCTTCAACTCTTTCCATTTGTAATCGATTAGCTCAAGCAAAACCCCGTTCATCTTCTTCGGATGGATGAAGGCGAATTCGCAGTCACGGAAAGGCCTGGCCCCCCCAATGAAGGGGTAGTCCTTTTTTTTCAGCTCCTCCACGGCCGTGCGTGTATGATCCACATTGAAGCTGATGATCATCACCCCTTCGCCTCTTTTTTCTATAAATTTGGCGACCTCCCCGTCAGGCGTGGTGGATTCCATCAGCTCAAATCCGACTTCCCCTAACCAATATCTCGCGACCCGGATCTTTTCAGGTTCATCGATGTAGGCATCGTCCGGCTTCGATTTTCCCAGGACGGGCTCCCAGACCTTTCTTGCCTCTTCCAAATTTCTGACGGCGATGCAAATATGATCGATCTTATTAACTTTCATTTTCCCTCCCCATGGATATTGCCCTCCCCGATCTTCACAGGCCAAAGACGGCAGGCTTCAGATCGAAACGTCCCTTCAGAACGTGATTGTTCCCACAGAGACTGTGATCGCCCTGTCGGGGCAGACACAGCCGCACTCATTGCAATCTTCACATAAGAACTCGGTGACCACTACCCTGCTGTCCTGAACCCTTATGGCCGAATCTGGGCAGACCTCCACACAGAGAGGTTGGACCATCCCTCCACACATCGTACATTTCTTTGGATCGACCTGAGCAGCCATTTCACACACTCCTCTTCTTAAACTTTGTAAAGTCTCCTCAAGCAAACACCATGTCCTCTTGGAATGGCCTTTAATGTTTCGATCTTATAGTTCACGTTAAAAAAGAGGTTGATGTCCACCAGGATGGTTTGCAGGATCCGATCGCAGCAGAGGACATCCTCTTCCATTGGAACCCCATACTCCTTGGCAAACGTTGGCCACGGGCATCTTTCCCATTTAATGAAAACCTCAAAAGGCTTCTGCCCCTTCTCCACCTTTGCAACAGCCCCCTGGGTGATCCACTGACCCGCGTAGCCATTGGCGAGGCTCATCATCCAGGCCTCTTCACCTTTCAACCAGTTTAAACGGGGAAGGAGGCTCTTTCCAATCTCCTTTCCTGTTATCTCGGCGGCCTTGAGACTGACATCGAGAGATTTTGCATTCGATCCTGCTATCTCCAATGCGGCCTGTCGCCAGCGATGCCAGGTGCGGCCAATTTCGTCTTGGGCATTATGAAGGCTTCCCCACAGTCTGCTCATCTCTTTTTCTGCATCCAATGACATTTGTGACCTCCTCGTTTAAATCCGAATCCCGATTCGGTAGCCGTCGTGGACCGCGCTCGAAAGGTTACGGGGGACTAAGGCGTCACCGATAACAAAAAGCTCAATTCCCTCACGTTGGACGACATCTTTCAAGGAGTTGTTTGCCTCTCTCTCCGTGACGACCACGGTGTTGCACCTGACCGGCCAGCGGTAGCCATCGTAACTTCTAACAAGGACCTCCCCCTCGGTGATCTCTTCGATATCGCAGTCATTATAGGCTGTCACACCATTCTGCCTCAAATAGATCATATACCGCCATTTAAAAGACGGGTTGACATCGAAGCCAGCACTCTTGTCTTTTCCAACAAGGGTGACTTTCTTGCCTTGCTTGGAT
Source organism: uncultured Syntrophaceae bacterium (assembly GCA_964393245.1). Taxonomy (GTDB): domain Bacteria; phylum Desulfobacterota; class BSN033; order BSN033; family UBA1163; genus CAYMJV01. The sequence continues at coordinate 2,070 of CAYMTD010000054.1, read as the reverse complement.
AGGTGAAGAGCAACTCCGATGCCAGGCTTTCGATTTCCCCAGACGACAACCCTTTCGCCCACTTTGGCTTTACCGCGAAGGACATCCAATACATTGACGACATTTTCCCTGTCAAACCCGGGCGCCTTGCCTTTTGAGTAGATCGGTCCTGTGGCCAAGACTACACAATCTGGGAGTTCTTCTTTAATCAACTCCTCTGTGACTTCGGTCCCCATATGGAAGGTGACGCCCGCCTTCTCGCATTGGGCACTTTGATATCGGATACAGGTCAGAAGCTCATCATCACCGTACGGAGCTTTCGAAGACTCAAGGATCGTACCTCCCAGATCTGCTCGTTTCTCGTATACATGGACCTCGTGGCCCCTTCGTGCAGCCATGTAAGCACACTCCAAGCCGGCTGGCCCCGCCCCCACAATCATCACTTTCTTCTTCTCTTCCGGAGGCTCCGGGTGAGCATATTTGGGATCCGATTCATGAGCACATACAGGATTGATGTAGCACGTCATCGGGGCATCGCGGAAGAGACGGGCCAGGCAGAGATTACACGCAACACAGTGTCGGATATCCTCCTCTCTGCCTTCCAGGACCTTCTTGGGCATCAGTGGGTCCGCGATCATCGGCCGGCACATTTCCCACATGTCCAGGTGACCATCTCCGATCGCCTTGTTCGGCAGGTCAGGTCTGAAGAGCCGGTAGGCCATTTGGATCGGAACCTTCACATTTTCTTTGGCTCGTTTGGCAAGATGGATCCACGAACCCATGGGGACATCTCGACTGATCACAGGAACAATGGACTCTTGCCACCCGGCCGTCACACTGATGAAGTCGACCCCCGCCTCCTCAGCGATCTTGTAACTCATCATGGATTCTTCTGGAGTATTTCCGCGAACATCATCCAGAAGCTCCTCTGCGCAGAGCCGGATACCCAGGGGGACGTCCTTACCGCATATTTTCTTGACCTCTTGGATGATCTCAACGACCACCCGCATTCTTCTTCTGATATCCCCCCCGTATTCGTCTGTTCTTCTATTCGTATAGCTGGAAATAAAGTTTGAAAGGAGATATCCGACAATCCCTGAAATCTCGATAATATCAAATCCTGCTTCCAGACCCCTTCTCGCTGCATCCACGTGCTCTTGGACACACTGCTTAATATCCTGCTTTGTCATCTCCTGGACGGGACGGAAAATTCGAAGGCGCTGAGGGACAGCGGAAGGGCCCTGGCAATACTGGACCTCCACGGCTCCCACCCGGCCGCAGTGCATCAACTGATAGCCTGCAACAGCTCTTTCATCATGGATGGCATCCGCCAGTCTTTTGAGCCCCGGTACGAATTTGTCGTCCCAGGCCGCGGCCTGTCCAACGTATCCCTGTCCTTGGCGGTTTTTGTCCATATAGACGCCCTGCATGGTGCAAATGCCACCCACGACACCTTTCGCCCTTTCACGGATGTAAGCCACGTCGGCATCCGTGACAAAACCATCGTGGCTGTTCAGATTGTCTTCGGTGGCCGCATACTTGATTCGGTTTGGAATGATAAGATTCCCTATCTGAATGGGTTTGAATAGATGAGGGTATTGCTTTGCCCCCGGATAGGATGAGTAATTCCATTCGAACAATAGCTTGGCCATTGAAATCCCTCCTTATAGAATGCCTCAAAATCTGATTTGATATTTTTCATTGACATAGGCCAGGGCTTCATCGATGGCTTCGGCCGCAGTGTCCAGATCTTGTTCGGTGTGTCTATAGCAGATATATCCATGATGGTGCGGGGTAAAAAAGATCCCCCTCCGGATAAGCTGGGTGTAAAAGTCATCCCGTCTGGCTCGATGGGTACCTGCTTCATCCCTCTTAAAGGTGATGAAAAACATGGGAGCCACACCACTTAACTCGGCTCCCACAGGATACTTGTTAATGATCTCTTGGACTTTTTTCAGAAAACGGCCACCTTTCTCCCATATCTTGTTAAGGACTTGGTCACGTCTTAGGATTTCGATGGTCTTCAGAGCGGCAATATAACCGTCACTGTTCGGGAAGAAGGTGGAAGAGATGAAAAGCTTCTGTGCTGCA
>CAYMTD010000053.1:0-9670 GCA_964393245.1 uncultured Syntrophaceae bacterium | reverse complement strand
TTCGGATCGGAAGGAGGCCATCATGGCGGGAATCTCGAAAAAGATTCTTTGCAACAGGAGTTTCTTGTCTATTGTCCTTTCCTTATTACTATTCGCTGGATGTTTCACCCCCCTTTGCCATGGGGATGGAAAAGGAGATATGAACTGGGGGGTGTCTTTTTTGTTCGGCCCCAATTCAAGAGGCCATCTCGACTTTATCCATTCCGCCGTGCTCCCCAGAGCAGGCTTCGGTCTGCACAAGAAGTGGGATCTCGAATTTGAAGGCAACCTTTCTCACTATTTTATCGATGGAGAAAAGGACCTTTATCTTGTAGGGGTCAATGGCAATCTTCTCTTTAAACCCGTCCGATGGGGGAAGGTAATCCCCTTCCTCATTGGGGGGGCAGGGTTGGCTTACAACAACAACAGCGGATTTGTCTGGGAGATAGGAGATTCTCATACCGCTGGCCTACTTCAAGGGGGAGGAGGCATCCTTTATGATACGGGGAAAGGGTGGTGGTTCAGGGGTGAATATCGTTTTCATCACATTTCTGATCCGTTCGAAAAAGATCATGGGTTGAATACACACAGTTTCATTTTAGGTGTTGCTTTCTAGGAAAGAAATTAAAAGGCATAAAGATTGCAATATTTAAATCCTGCAATTTCCCTATAGATTTTGGAAGTCCTTTAAATTTAAAAGGTTTTCTAGTTGAGGGAAGCCATATAATTTAAATTTTGGTTGACATAAATTGCCAAGTTATGGTAATTTTTTACCAATTTGTAGAATGAGGGGTGGAATGCGAGAGATAACCGTCCTTCTTCTATTTTTTTGTGTCCTTCTTCAGACAGCCCCCTCTCAGGCCGGGATCTACCGATATGAGGATCCAAATGGGGTGATCCATTTCACCAATTGCCCGAGAGACGCTAAGTTCAAACTCTACATTAAAGAGAGCAAGGACGATGTGGAAGGGGGAGGCCCGCTTGCGATTCATGGTGCAAAGGACTCGAACCGTTTCGATCATCTGATTTCTGAATTTTCGGGAAAATACCGGGTCGATTTCGCATTGATCAAAGCCATGATCCGAGCAGAATCAGGGTTCAACCCATATGCCGTTTCCAGAAAGGGAGCAAAGGGGCTCATGCAGTTGATGCCGGCCACCGCCATCCGCATGAACGTCGTGGATGTCTATAACCCGAAAGAAAATATCGACGGCGGGGTGCGTTACTTAAAATACCTTCTTTCCCTCTTTAATAATGACCTTCGACTTTCCTTGGCGGCTTATAACGCAGGCGAGAACCTCGTCTCGGAGTTACGAACAATCCCACCGTACCGGGAAACGGTGGATTACATCCGGAGAGTTCAGAACTATTATCAATCCTATATTCAGTCCCACAGGCGTTGACGTCCGGGGAAGCAGAATCTCTCGCCTATTTTAAATTTCATAAATGATAGAGTATAATTTAGAATGATCTATACCTTTAACCGCCGGCTTGTCATTTCTAAGATAAGACATTCTCAATGGAAAAATTGAGTCGTCAGCAGATCCTGAGCCTTCCGAACGGATTGACGATCATCCGGGTCCTTGCCATTCCCATCATTCTCATCCTCCTTTTCTATCCTGGAAAGACTTATCAATGGGTGACGGCAATCTTCTTTCTCTTGGTGGCGGTGACCGATACCATCGATGGATATTTCGCAAGACGCCGTGGGGCGGTGACGACCCTTGGAAAATTCTTGGATCCACTCGCCGACAAATTGCTGATTGTCACAGCGCTCATTGCGCTCATCTCCACCAGAGGAATTCCACCCTGGATGGTCATCGTCATCGTGGGGAGGGAGATTGCGGTTACAGGACTGAGAAGCATCGCTGTTTCTCAGGGGATCGTGATCGATGCCAGCAATTTGGGCAAGCACAAGACAGTCTTCGAAACCATAGCTATTTTTTTTCTCATCCTCGGTGGAGAAGATTTCTCGATCAACTTTCATTTGGTCGGAATGGTTTTTCTCTGGATTGCCTTCTTCCTGGCCGTCTTTTCAGGCATTGACTACTTCAAGAGATTCCTGAAAGAAGTCATCACATAAGTTGGAATGATGGAAAACTGTCAGCGTGAGGTTAAGAATCCCCCACAATAAAACTAAACCTTAGCCTTAACCTAAACCTTCGGCTTTTTGGTTCATCCCTATTGACATATCAGGGCGAATCTTGTAACTTAGGAAAAAATGCGGGAATAACTCAGCGGTAGAGTGCAACCTTGCCAAGGTTGAAGTCGCGGGTTCAAATCCCGTTTCCCGCTCCAGAGGCGGCATAGCCAAGTGGTAAGGCGACGGTCTGCAAAACCGTTATTCTCCGGTTCAAATCCGGATGCCGCCTCCATCGATTTTAAGGGGTTCGGCTTCATAGCTCGCCCCCTTTTTTGATTTCTGTGCCCATTTTGCTACCATCATCTTCAAATTTACTGTTCACCTCTCTAAGATTCATGGTGGTGGTTCCTTTAGTCCTTCCTGAAATCTTGTTTTAGGATTTTCCACATAAGGACATACTTCATTTCCCTAATCTTCGCGATTCAAAACGATCCTGGAATCAATATCCCCATTGAAGGCTAATGAGTTCGTCCTATTTGTGAATGGGTAAAGCTTTGTCAATTCGACAAAAACCCTGCAAAATGCGTGAAAATTTTTCATAGAACCACCAAAATAGGGAAATATTTGGAGTGAAAAAAGGAACAATCTCTTCTTGAGAGTGTTGGATTTCGGGGCCTTTTTTGGGGTGAAAACCAATTAAATATCAACAAGTAACATCCAAAAACGCCACTGCGAAGCGTACCAGGGGATTGGCTTCGGCATGAAGTTTGATACCAATGAGATTGGTAGTCTGAGTATTCATGGCATGCATGGGAGGGAAGTCCAATGGAACTGGCGCTTGAGGTCAAAAAATCAGAGCCCGAGTTCGTCGAGTCAAACCTAACGGATGACATCGAGAAGATTCAAAAACTCGTGGCCGAGATCCAAAAGGTGATTGTCGGCCAAGGCTCCGTCATCATGCGCACTGTCGAAGCCCTCCTCGCCGACGGTCACGTCCTTCTCGAGGGCGTTCCGGGACTTGCGAAAACCCTTCTCGTTTCCGCCTTAGGCTCTGCGATGGGAGCGGTTTTTCGGAGAATCCAAATGGTGCCCGATATGCTTCCAAGCGACCTCATCGGTACGTACCTCTATATCGGGGACCATTTCACACTCCAAAAAGGCCCTCTCATCGATTCTCATATCGTTCTGGTAGACGAGATCAACAGGGCTCCTTCCAAGACTCAGGCAGCCCTTCTTCAGGCGATGCAGGAACGCCAAGTCACCGTCATGGGGAAGGACACCCTTGAGTTGCCTGACCCCTTCGTTGTTCTTGCGACACAGAATCCTGTGGAACAGGATGGCACCTATCCTCTTCCCGAGGCCCAACTGGATCGATTCCTTTTTAAGGTCGTCGTTGGCTACCCAAGTCCAGAGGAGGAGATGGATATTCTGACCAATGTCCACCTCGATCAGAGGGATAAGCTAAAAACGATTTGTCAGGTCTTGGAGCCAGGCGACATCTGTCGGCTCAGGGAAGATATCAAGAGGGAAGTCACAGTGGAATACTATGCCCATGAGTACATCGTTCAACTGGTTCGGGCAACCCGTTTTCCTGGAGACTTTGGCTTGAATTCGCTGGAGGGATGCCTGAGGCTGGGTGCATCACCTCGGGGGACCATGGCGCTCAGGGATGCGGCTCGGGTCGAAGCCTTTTTGCAGAAGCGTAAACATGTCTATCCTGAGGATATCCAGGCCGTCGCCAAGGATGTTCTCAGGCATCGAATCTTTTTGGAATTCTCTGCCGAGGCGAAGGGGCTTAGCGTAGAGACCGTTCTCCAAGAGATTCTCAATGGAGTTCACATTCCGTGAAGGAGATCCTCTCAACAATTGCAGAGGTTGACTACTATGTGCGATGGTATTCCAGTCAGCATGATCTTGGAATTTGGCCGAGCCGACGGGTGGGTGGCACAGAAGAATTTGAAGCCATTGCCGAGTATCAAGTAGGGGATAATCCGCGGTCCATCAATTGGTCGGCGACGGCAAGGACGGGTTTCCTTCGAATCCTCAAGAACACCCGCCTTACGAAGACCAACCTCTCCGTCTTTCTTTTGGTCGACCTGAGCCCTTCGATGGATTTTGGAACCGTCCGGGTGACGAAACGGAGGTTGGCGGCAGAGATTTCAGCAGTGCTTGCCCATGCGGCCTGGCGGTGCGGTGACCGGGTTGGATTTGTTGGTTATGGATCCCAGGTTGAGGTTGAATGGCCACTTCGCAACCCAAGGGATTATCGACTTCTCATCCCCCAGAAGATTTTGGAGGCAAAAGCCAATGGCAACGGACACGCAGGACTGCGTCCAGCTCTTCTGAGGTTACCGTCTAAACGGTCTCTTGTCTTTCTGATCTCTGATTTTCAAGAAGATCCCCGGGAGATCGGGGAGGCTCTTCAAACTGCCGCGCGGCGTCATGATGTCGTTTCCATCGTTCTGTGGGATCCGAGAGAAAAGATGCTGCCTGCAAAGCGGTGTATGACCGTGCTGAAGGATCTTGAGACAGGAACGAAACGGGCGGTTTGGTTGGGAGGAGTGAAAGAGAAGGCCTCCTTTCAGGAGAGCGTTAAAGCGCGAGAAAAAAGTCTGAGAGAATTGTTTCAAAGTCTATCCCTGGATGCAACTTGGATTGATCAAGAAACCAACTATGTCCAGGAGATCAGTCGGCTGTTTTTAGCGCGAAGGAGACCAACGCGATGAAGAGGTTCTTCTTGGTCTTATTCTTCGTTCCTTTCCTGATGATGGGGAGGGTGTCTGCTCCTGATGAGAACATCGACTCCGGAGGCGCAGCTGCCCGGTCTCAGGAGGACTTTCCCATTACGATCGATTTCCACTGCCCAAGGAATTTCGGGGTGCACATCGGCGACGAGATTCCGTTGACCGTGACCTTAGGAGTCCCAAATGGAGTCGTTCTCGATTTGGTCAATCTCCCACAGAAGAAGGATACGCATGGACCTTTTGAGGTTCGGGATATGAAGGTATTCACGCGAAGGGAGAATGGCCGAGCCGTTTACACGGTGACGTATCAACTTCAGTGCTTCACCCCGGCGATCGCCGTCAACAAGGTCGCCTTCCCTCCCCTGTATATTAGGTACGCCACCCGAGAAGACTGGGATCCCATGGAATCGAAGTATCGCTACCGAAGCCTTTTTTCACAATCTTTTGAGATTGTCTTCTCTCGGACAGCCACATACTTTGGATCGATGAAAGAGATGAAAGGCCCGATTCACGACAAAACAGCTGCGGTCATCTGGAAGATGGCACTCTTGGCAGGAGGGCTCATGGTCCTGGCGGCCTTCCTCACCTGGCCTCTGGATTTCATCCGAAAAAGGCAGAAGAGAGACCAGGAACAGCACAGCCTCACTGCGAGGGACCGGGCGCTGAAGGCCCTTCAAGAGGCCAGGGAAAATTGCTTCAACTACGACGATCATCGGAAAAGGCTCTTTTTTGAGCTCAATGCGATTCTGAGGAACTTCCTCAAGGAAGTCTTTGCTCTGCCCACAGCCAATCGGCCTGCCCTCGAGCTGATCGACCAATTGAAAGGACGCCCTGAGTACGAGGAAATTAGGGATTTGGTGGCAAGGATCAATCGGGTCATCTATGAGGGATACCCTCCCATGGATGTGGAGTCCATCGTAAGACAATTCAATGGACTCCTTCAAAAACTCGATCCGGCCCCCCCTCCAATGGTGAACCATGGTCACGCTGGCTAACCCTTGCCTTCTGTTCGTCGGCGTCATTTTCTTAGCTCTCTTTTTCAGGAGAGAGGTTGGCTTTCTTGGGTATTCCCAGGTCAATCTGCTGGGGGAGAGAAGGGGTCCGCATTTCTGGCATCATCTGCCGAAGTTTCTCATGGCCCTGACCATCGCCCTGATGGTCTTCGGATTGGCTCGCCCTCAGTGGAAAAGTTTCGTCAGCCAAGAGAGCTTTCTGGCACGGGATATTCTCCTCGTCATGGACCTATCCTACAGCATGGAAAGCAGATTCGAAGGGTCCGATGGTCCCAGAAAAATTGACGTGGCCAGGTCTGCAGCCGCTCAGTTCATAGAAAAACGAAAAAACGATCGAATCGGCCTTCTGGTCTTCGGCGATGAAACATTCGGAAGTTGGCCGTTGACAAGAGACCTTAAGCTGATCTCAAAAAAAATCGACCGACTGGGATCGAACTTCTACGGGGGAACCGACCTTATAAAACCTTTTTTGAGAGCCATGGATCACTTCAGGGAGATGGGCCAATCAGAGGACCGAATCCTTGTCTACCTCTCTGATGGCGAAGCGGCCATTCCTCCCAAAGAAAAAGAGAGGATCGTTGCGGGATTAAGGAGGATGGCTATCCATCTTTATCTGGTGGGGGTCCAGTTGAGTCGGGAAAACAGCGACATCCTCGAGATTGTCAAAGAGGCAGGAGGGCGGTTTATTGATGTCGCATCTTCGAGCGAATTGAATGCAGCCTTTGAGGAAATCGACCGTCTGGAACCCAGCCTTGTAGAGGTGAGGGTCCAGGGTCAGAGTCGGGAACTCTATCCCGTATTTGTCCTCTCAGCCCTGTGTGTTCTCTTCGCCCTGACGCTCGTGCGGAATACGCTCTTCATCGAGCTTTGTTAGGAAAGCGGTCGTGAAGGTATTCGAGACGATTCGGAAGTTTCGGGTTCCCATGCTCATTGCAGGAGGCTTGTGTCTCTCCTTCGGAATCTACCAGAAGTACTGGTATTCAGACCTCATTCGAAGCGCTGTAGAGAGTATTGAGGCGAACCAATTGGATCAACCATACCTTGAAGAAGCGAAGAAGGGACTTTTTTCATCAGACGATCTGATTGCCTATAATATGGGGGTCAGGGCTTATCGGGCGGATAATCTTAAGAAGGCAGGTGAGCATTTCTATGAGGTGATTCGCAATAGCCAGGATTCATTGCAAAAGAAGCGTGCCTATTATAATCTTGGAAATATCCTGGTTCAACTCGAACTGCCGCGCAAGGCGGCCGAGATGTACAAAGAGTCGCTTCGGCTCGACCCCGAAGATTGGGAAAGCAAGTATAACCTTGAAAGACTCTATGTCTTTCACCTCGAGGCATTCCCCGGCGAAGGGCAACAGACCTCCCTGAAGCAGGAGCCGGGGGACGAGAAGAGTGATAAGAGTCAAAGGGGAGCATCCGGCGCAGAAAAGCCGGATATCTGAGAGCGCAATGCCTCTGAGTTTCCTGAACCCTCATGCGTTTTGGATGATGCTTGGTCTGCCCTTCGTGGTGGGAACCGTTTTGTGGGGAGTGCGCCGTCGAGGCACTCTTCTCAGGGAATTTGGGCGAGTCGATTTGCTCACTCAGTTCTCCCGATTCTGTCTGGCTCGCAAGCCTGTCTATCAGGTTCTTCCAGTCACTTTGTGCTTTTGCCTTCTGGTTGTCTCGGTGGCTCGCCCCATCCTCCAAGGAAGTTCAAAGGAAATAACGAGAGGAACAGTCGACGTGGTCGCAGTTTTGGACGTCTCTAAGAGTATGAGGGCCGAGGACTGTGGTCCAGAAGGTTCCCGGCTGGAGATGGCAAAGACCGCATTGCTTCAATTCCTGCCGTGTCTCGCTGGTAACCGGCTTGGCCTGGTGACGTTTGCGGGGAGAAGTTTTCCTCAGGCCGAGCTGACAGATGATTTTGAGGCCCTGGAATTTGTCCTGAAGAAATGGGTTGCTGTGGATTCCGCCCCTTATCAGGGCTCTAACATTGGAATGGCTCTCTCAGAGGCGATTCGTCTTTTTGAGGGGGATGAGAGGAGAAGGCTTATTCTCTTTTTTTCGGACGGGGGACATGTTCGCCCTGAAAACCTGGATGGGGTCCTCGCCGAGATCGATGCAAGAGGGATCAAGGTTCTTTCGATCGGGGTTGGAAGCAGGGAAGGGACAAAAATTCCCGTGTATGAAGAAGGCAGAATCAAAGAGTGGCTAAAAATTGATGGCATCGAAGTTGAAACTCGGCTCAATGAAGACCTCCTAAGAGAGATCTCCCAACGGACGGGAGGAAAGTACATCCACCTGATGTCAGCGAAAGAACTCAACGGGATTTTCAGGAACCCCATCGTCTTGGGCATGAAAGCCCTGTCAGGGGGAAGAGAGATCTTTCAACTACCTCTTAGCCTTGCCATCGGTACCTTTTTCGTCGGGATATACCTCGAACGGAAGACAAGCCGTAACCCATCATTCGCCTGACCCCTTTGCGGCAAATTGACGGGGGAGGGGATGTCCTTGAAATGTGGAGATACAGCCGATGTACTTTTCTTCCAAGCAGGACTTCTGGTTGGGGATGTTGATATGGGGCCTCATGCTTCTTGGGGGGGCCTGCTCTCCTGAAACCAGGAAAAGGCCAGTTCATCATTATGATTGCGGTGATTTTGTTCATCGGTTGGATTGGGTTCGGGACGGAGATTGTTAAGAGAGAAGGCTCCACAGATTCATCTCGACGAGGAATTAAGAAAGTTTATGTGAAATGTCCGGATGACTTATAGGATTCTTCTGATCGGTTGCTGGGATATGAAATGACCTGAAGGCAAGAACGAATATGTTTTAAGGAGTATATAACGTGACAATCAACTCACATCTCTCATCCGAGAGGTTTCGGAGTTTATGTTTGGTTTCGGAATCGAAGTGGATCGTCTCTCCTTGCTTTAGATGATGGACTTTATTTCCCAAAGTCAGCTCCAACTCACCCCTGTAGACAAAAATAAATTCTTCTCCCGGGTGCTTATATTCCACGATCTTATGCTTTTCTTTTGGTTCGATGGTGACCATAAAGGAGCGAAGGTGCTTGTCCGCAGCTCCCGGGGTGAGCGTGCGATAAGAATAATTCTGAGTGCGTTTGACAAAGGCCTCCTGCCTCTTTCCATCGATCTGCATCTTTTCCTGTTCGGTCAGAAAATGACTGGGGTCGATTCCCAGGGCCTGGGAGAGCTGCAGGAGAAAGGAGACCGGAGGGGTCAGGCGGTCTGACTCGACTTCTTCGATGAACTCTGGCGGCTGGCCCGTCTTTTCTGCTAAGCCTTCCAGACTCATTTTGCGGTCTTCCCTCATTTTCTTGATCCGCTGGCCAAAGGAGATTGCCTTCTGGTCTCCGCCACTGCTCACCGGCGTGCGGTAGAGATCCGTGATCTCCCGGAAGAGATGGCCTTTGACCTCTGCGATGAAGGCAGGTAGGAAGGTCAGGGCATCCGCCACGACCCCGAAGTCCGCCATTTTGAATATGGGGGCGTGAGGGTCGCGGTTGATGGCCACGACCGTCCTCGCTCCTCTGATCCCTGCAGTGTACTGGACGGCACCCGAAGTTCCACAGGTGATCAAGAGCTCGGCTTTGATGGCCTTGCCGGTCTGTCCGATCAATTGTTCATGCGAGGTCCAGTGGGAATCCACGGCTGGCCGGGTGGCTCCGACCTCGCCTCCCAGGAGCGACGCTAACTCTCTCACGTAATTGAAGCCCTCAGGACCCTTGACTCCCCGGCCGCCTGTGACCACAATTTTAGCTTCCTCCAGTTTGGTGGTGGCGTGCGGCTCACGGACAGAAGAGATCACTTTGATTTTCGAAGCCAACTGATTCAAATTCTTTTTCA
>CAYMTD010000052.1:0-9992 GCA_964393245.1 uncultured Syntrophaceae bacterium | reverse complement strand
CCCCAGCCTCGAATCAAATATCGTTGCACCGCAACGAAAAAGAGCAGTGCGGGAATGGTAATCATCATCCCTGCAGCCATGATCAATCCCCAGTCGATCAACGCTGAGTGAAAGAGATCCTGCACCCCCACGGGCAGCGTCTTCAGTTCATCCGAGGTGATCAAGATCCGCGTGAAAATATAGTCATTCCACGCCAGAATGAACGTGAAGATGGACGTGGCGATGATCCCCGGCAGGGCCAGGGGCAGGACCACGTGAATCACCGCTCGCACCCGGCCTGCGCCATCCACCAGCGCAGCCTCCTCAAGCTGCAGAGGGATGGTTTTAAAGAACGCCCGCATCAGCCAGAGGGTGAATGGGAGACAGAACGACGTGAAGGCCAAGACCAACGCGAAATGGGTGTTTTCAATCCCCGCCTTCTTCACCAAGATGAAGAAGGGGATGACCACCATGATGGGGGCGAACATATAGGTACAAAGAATGAGCCCTGCAATCTTCTCCCTTCCATAGTATTGGTACCGCGTAAGGCTATACGCTCCGCTGGCACTCACCAGCATCGTCAGGAGAACGGCCAGGCCGGACACGATTAAGCTGTTCTTAAAGTAGGTCAAAAAGTTCGTCGTCGTGAACAGACGTTGAAAATTGTCCCCGGTGGGACCTATGGGAATGAATGACGGCGGTTGGGCGAAGACCTCTGGAGGTGGTTTGATCGATGTGGAAAGCATCCAGAAGAACGGAAACGCAGCCTGGAGGGCCAGGAGGATCGCCCCTGCATAAAGAAGGCTTCGGTTCGAGAGGCGCTGCAGTCGCCAGCGATTCATCCGATATCCGCCTCCTCACGGAATATACGAAAGTAGATGACTGTGCAGACCACAAGGATGGCAAACATGATCACCGCCAGAGCCGCTCCGAGGCCTGCCTGGTAATAGGTTAGCGTTCGCATGTAAGCGTAGACCGGTAAGGTGCGAATGAAGCGTCCAGCCCCTGCACCCTCACCCATCAGCCATACGGTATCAAACTTAGTGAACATCCAGATGCTTCGAAGCAGGATCACCACGAAAAGAATTCCGCGGATCTGGGGAAGGGTGATGTGAATGAAGCGATGGAAGGCTGAGGCCCCATCCACTTTGGCAGCTTCGTATAATTCGGGTGGGATGGTCTGGAGCCGGGCCAGGATGCTCAGCAGGACAAACGGGAAGAACTGCCAAATGCTCATGATGATGAGCGAGAGCATGATGTGGTCGGCTCCAAGCCAACTGATGGGGTCTCTGACAATTCCCATGGCAAGCAGCCAATAGTTGACGACTCCGTAGGTGTCGTTAAGCAGCCACTTCCAGAGAATCACGGCCACGATCGTTGGGATCATGTAGGGGAAAAGGACGATTCCGCGAACCAAACCCCGTCCCACGAAAGTCTCATTCAAAATGAGGGCAGCGATCACTCCGAGGATCACCTGAAAGAAGATCGTCCACACCGAGTAGACGACCCCCAGCCAGAGGCTCGACCAAAATTCCTCGTCCTTCCACAAGTAGAAGTAATTTTCGAGCCCGACAAAACGCTGCTCGGGAAAGAAAGAGTGTTTCTCCAGCAGACTGAGCCAGATGGAGTAAGCCACCGGGTAGAGCGTGAGGGCCAGAATGAGAACGAGCGCTGGGGTAATGGTCAAGAGCCCCGCGATCTGCTCGCGACGCTTCGGCCTTGTTCTGGGAACCAAGAGCGCCTGGCGTGTGATGCCAAGCTTGGTGACGATCAAGTCAAATGTGGATCGCACTCGGGAGGAACCCCCAAATTGCGATTCGGGATCAGATGTGCCGTTCATGGGCTCCTCTTCCCCAGAAATCTCCCCTCCCTCGGCGGGAGGGGATCGAGGGGAGGGGGGAGTAAAAGGTTTTTATTCGGTCCACCCCCACCTTTTCCCTCCCCCATCGAGAGGGGGAGGGGAATAGGTGGGGAAATTTCAAACATATTTGGCTAGGCAGTTGTTGCAGAGACGAGTTACCAGCGCTTGTGGCCAAGTTTTGTAATCAATTCCTCTGCTCGAGCCTGTGCCTTGGCCGCTGCTTGTGCAGATGGCATTCCTCGCACGGCATCCGTGACCATATCCGGGATGATGCCAGAACCAAGAATCTCGAGCCCGAAGGGAAGTTTCAAGTCATCCCATTCTATGATCAATGTCGGTTTTGCCTGACCCGTGTCGAAGTACCGGTACTGCATATCCTGCCATTCTTTCCATTTGCGCACCATCTCATTGGCTTGGTAGGTCGGGCTGTTTCGTACTGACTTGAGAGTGGGAAGCAGATGGATCGGCACGGTGTGGAGATACTTGATGTAGTTTTCTTCTTTGAAGAAGAACTTCAGGAACGTCGCGGCTTCCTCAGGGTATTTCGCGTTCTTGAAGATCATCCAGGGCTCGGCATCGATCTGGGCTGCCGTTTCTTTGCCGGATGGCCCACGGGGTTTTACCAGCACGCCGAAGTGATCAGCATCGGCCATTTCCTTTGGGGCATACTTCTCGATGTAACCTGCGCCTCGACCATAACCCTGATAGAGTATGGCGGCCTTGCCAGTGGCCAGGTTGGCAAAGGTGTCAAGGTAACCATGGCCAAGCCAGCCTGGGGGAAGGACCGTGGCGGTTAATTTCTTGTAAAAGTCGAGCACCTCGATGACCTCCTTCGACGTGAAAGTCGGCCGACCCGTCTTGAGGTCAAAGAGTCGCCCACTGTTGGCCTTGGTCAGCTCTCCGACTGCGATATTGATGAAGAGGCCTACGCCGGGGAGAGAAAGGCCGTAGCGTGTTACCCGGCCATCCTTGTCACGCTCCATCATGGCCTCAGCTACTTTGATGAAGTCATCCCAGGTCTCCGGAGGCTTCAACCCCTTTGCTTTAAAGATATCTTTCCGATAGATCAGGAGGGATGTCGCTGCTGAATGAGGGATCCCATAGTACTTCCCGTCGTGAAAGCATTGCCTCCGAACGGCTTCCCAGATGTTGTCCCGTCCGATGGAGGCAGCGATATCTTCCTGGTCCCGCAAAAGGCCTTTTGCAAAAAAGGACGCACACGTCACGGCCTGTCCATGAGAGGCGTCCGGAGGTGCGCCCGCTGCCAAGGCCGCGGTCAGCTTTGCTTCCAGGTCACCCCATGCCAGGGCTTCCTGTTTTACCGTGATATCAGGATGAACTTTTTCAAAATCATCGATGATCTGCTGGAATGCTTTCACGGACTGGGGCTCCGTTTCTGTGTGCCAAATCCGGACAACCTTCTTCTCCGCGGACAAGACCATCATGGGGACAAAGAAAATGGATAATAAGATAAGAACGACCATCGCAAAGAATTTTTCTTTCTTAAACATATCTGAGCCTCCTTTCTTCCTTGGTAAGAATGCCACAATTGAATTAGTTCTTAGTACGACGATCTCACCTCCTTCTCTCAAATTTTGAGGGCGACCTCCTCCGCATCAACCAATGCCTCCATCACTTCTCTGGGCTTTGATGCGTCCCCCACGACGTAGAGCGCGGGGACCTTTCCCTTCAAGGATTCAACCAGGCCATCATTGGGTAAGGATCCTAACGCGATGATCGTGGAGTCGAAACCGCTAAGTTTTCTTTTCCCCTGAGAGTCTTCCACCCAGAGTCCATCTCTTTCGAAACGGATGGCCTTGGTGGATATCAGAATTTGGACTCCTTTTTCCCTTAATCTCTTGTTCAAGAAATATTGAAGATGGGCAACCAGATCGAGGGCGATCCCCTCCCTCATCTCTACGAGTGTGACCTCTTTCCCATTTTCGGAAAGGCAATCCGCCACTTCCGCTCCAATCCCTCCCCCGCCGACCACAAGGACTCTTCTTCCCAGAGGAGCAGCACCCGTCAAGGCATCTTCCACAGAGATTACACCGGAGTCGTGAATTCCTTCGATGGCTGGGAAAAACGGTCTGCCCCCTATGGCAACAATCACCACATCAGGCTTACCTCTTCTCAATGAAGCCGGAGTGAAGGGCTTTTCCAAAACGACCTTGATGGGTAGTCTTTCGACCCGCCTAACCAGGTAATCGACAAATTCTTTCAAAACCTGCTTTCTTGGGGGGATGGCGGCGAGTAGAAATTTCCCTCCTAATCGCCCCTTTTCCTCATAGAGTGAAACCCGATGACCCCGCAGGGCTGCGATCTCAGCCGCCTTCATCCCGGCCGGGCCTCCTCCGATCACCCAAACCTTCTTCGGTTGGCCTGTCCTCTGGAGTTTAAACGTTTCCTCCCGCCCTGTTTCTGGATTGACGGCGCATTGAAGCGCCCCCTTTCGGATGCTCAGAATGCACCGGTTACAGGAGATACACGGAATGATCTCTTCTACTTTTCCATGAAGCGCCTTCAGGGGGAAGTTCGGGTCGGCAATTAGGGCCCTTCCCATGGAAATGAGGTCCGCCTTCTTCTCTTCTAAAATCTGGTTGGCCAATTCAGGGGTACGGATACGGCCGACGGCGATGACGGGGATGTTCACAACCGATTTAATGCCCTGTGCGAGGTGAGCGAAAATGCCTTCGTCTGCATAATAGGGAGGATGGTTCAAGTATCCCGATGCCGCGACACAGGCGGAGACATGAAGGGCATCAGCCCCATTTCTTTCGAGGGCCTTGGCGATCTCCTTTGAGTCCTCCAGCTTCAATCCTCCCTCGACATACTCATCGGCACTGAGACGGCAGAGGACTAAAAAGTCTGAGCCCACTCTATTCCTCACGGTTCTTAAGACTTCGATGGGCGTCTTCATTCTTCGCTCAGGGTCTCCTCCATATTCATCCGTCCTCTGGTTGGAGAAAGGGGACAGAAATTGATTCAGAAGATATCCATGGGCCATGTGGATCTCCACGCCGTCCGCACCCGCCTCCTTGACCCGGCGTGCGGCCTCTCCGAAGGCTTCGATAATCTTTTGAACCTCTTCTTGGGAGAGTTCTTGAGGCATCTCTTTTCGTACTGGGCAGGGGATAGCGGAGGGAGCTACAATGGGAGATCCCGTGACCGAAGAAGAGGTTTGGCGACCCGCATGGTTAATTTGAATCACAATCTTTCCGCCCTCTCGATGAATGGCCTCCGTTAATCTTCTGAAAGAGGGGATGTTCTGGTCAGAATCAATCAACGTCATATTGGGAAAAGCGCGTCCCTGCTTCATGATGCCGGTGTGCTCAGAGGTAATGTAACCCACTCCCCCTTTGATTCGTTTGAGATAATAGGCAATGTGCCGATCATTGATGGACCCGTCCTCCCCGGCAAAGTGAGTCGCCATCGGAGGCATCACAATTCGGTTCTTCAATTCCAGAGTTCCAAGTTGAAAGGGACTAAAAAGGGTTTTAAAAGGAGTCATCAGCATGTCCTCCGGATTGATGAAAAAAAGCTTGACAAAGGTGCCCTTGGAGTGTATACAAAATTGTATTTAAAAAAGTGTTACACTGACGAAATTTTAAAGAAACCGTTAGAACATGTCAAGCATTAATTCTCTCCGTATTTCCGAGGAAATCGAAGAGGCCGTCCTCTCGGGTCAATTTAAGCCAAGAGAACGGCTGATCGAGATGGATCTTATCTCCAGGTTCGGGGTCAGCCGAACGGTCATCCGGGAGGCCTTGAAGCGGCTGGAGGCCAAAGGACTGATTCGAACCACCCCCTATCGAGGGGCTGTGGTGGCGGACTTGACGGTCGAAGAAATTGAAGAGATCTATTTCGTCCGGACCGAACTGGAGAAGATTGCTGCCCGACTTGTTTTGAAAAACATTGCGGAGGAAGAGGTTCAACAGTTAAAAAAATTTTCGAAGGAGGTGGAGAGACACCTTCGGCGCAAGACCCATCAGATGATTGAGATGGATTCCGAATTTCACCGGATGATCTTTAAGGCCTGTCGGAACACCTACCTCTTTGACATGATCGATTACCTCCGCACCAAAGCCCACATTGTCCGATTTAATGCCTGGTCGCTTCCCCATCGCATCGAACAGTCCATCCTCGAGCATCGTGAAATGATTCGAGCCATCGAGAATAGAAACTTGCCCCAATTCGAGAAACTCATCGTCAAACATCTTACGTTCTCCAAAGACAGTTATATGTCCCAGTTGAAAGGGGTCCCTTTGAGAAGACAATAAGGTGTGAAGGATTCCTATGAAAGACTTTCGTATTTTGCTCTACGAGGACATGCACGAGGCGGGGAAGGCCCTTCTGAGGGAAAAGGCAGAAATTTGTTTGGTCGATTCTTTTGAAGAGGATTCCCTTATTAAAGAAGTGAAGGATGTCGACGGGATCATCATCCGGGCGAACGGGAAGGTGAGCCGAAGGTTGATGGAGTCCGCTCCGAAACTGAAGGTCGTGGGGAGGCATGGCGTCGGGGTGGAGAGCGTCGACCTGGAGGCAGCGACGGAGAAAGGGATCTGGGTGGTAAATACGCCCGATGCGAATGATATCTCTGTCGCCGAGCATTTTTTCGGTTTGGCTCTCATTCTTTCGAAGATGCTCAAGAAGGCTGACATTGCCCTTCGGGAAGGGCGATTTGAAGCCCGTTATGAATATATTGGGCGAGAGCTCCATGGAAAGACCCTTGGAATCCTTGGGTTCGGCCGGATTGGAAGATCGGTGGGTCGCATTGGCCATAAAGGGTTTGACATGAAGGTTCTCTACTATGATGCCGTGCGATACGAAGAGGCGGAAAGGGAGCTCAAGGCAAGGAAAGTGAGCTTGCAGGAGGTTTTATCTCAATCCGATTACATTTCAATCAATCTTCCCATGTTGCCGGAGACCAAAGGGCTTCTGGGGGAAAGGGAATTTGGATTGATGAAACCTTCGGCTTATATCATCAATCTCGCGCGGGGTCCTATCTGGGATGAGAAGTCCCTTTATACTGCGCTGAAGGCGGGGAGAATTGCTGGAGCAGGGTCGGACGTTTATGCCGTGGAGCCTGCTGGGAAAGGCCATCCTCTATTTGAATTGGACAATTTCGTGGGCACCCCTCACATGGCAGCCCATACGGAGGAGGCCTTGAAGAGGATGAGCCTGGTGGCTGAGGATGTGATCCGGGTTCTTGAAGGAAAGGTTCCGATCCATCCGGTGAATCAACCCCGATTAGGTTGAAAATAGGTCACGTCCGACGGTCAGGGTAACGAGGCCCGTGTCGTCAGGACGATGAACGTTAAACGATAAACGATGAACTGTTCATTGTGCATCGTCCAGGGTTCAATTGCCTATTCCCATACAAACGGGCTTTGTAACCGTGACCTTAACCGAAGGAGTTTGAAAGGAGGAACAGGCCGGTGGCCTTACGAATTTATCACGAGCTGTGTAAGGGCGTCGATGAATGCGGCATCTGTATCTATGTTTGTCCGAAAGAGGTCTTTAAGCCTTCCGAAGGGTTGAATCAGAAAGGCTATCGACCGCCTGTGGTCGCGAAGGAGGATCAATGTACCTCTTGCGAGAACTGCATGATCTCCTGCCCCGACCTTGCCATCGTTGTCTCGGGAGAAAAGACAAGAAGGAGAGCTAAGAAATGAATGGAAAGCGGGTCCTCACAGGAAGATATTTTATGATGGGCAATGTCGCGTGTGCAGAGGGTGCCATTGCTGCCGGCTGCGAGTTTACAGCGGGGTATCCCATCACGCCCGCCACGGAGGTTGCCAACCGATTGGCGGAACGGTTGCCCCAGGTAGGAGGAGCCTTTTTCCAGATGGAGGATGAGATCAGTGCCATTGCTGCCGTGGTGGGCGCCTCATGGGCTGGCAGGAAGGCGATGACGGTCACCTCGGGTCCAGGGATTAGCCTGATGCTGGAAAATATCGGGTTTGCCATCGGCGTTGAGACGCCATGTGTCATCGTGAATGTTCAGAGGGGGGCTCCAACGACTGGAATGCCTACCGTGGGTGTCCAGGGGGATATGGTACAGGCGAAAAGGGGTTCTCATGGAGATTATGAGATCATCGCCCTCTGCCCCTCTTCGCCTCAGGAGATGTTCGACCATACCGTCATTGCGTTCAATTATGCCGAGAGGTACCGGACTCCAGTCTTCATTCTGTCTGATGCCTTTGTGGGACACATGCGGGAGGAGGTGATCATCCCGGAACCGGAGAAGATCAAAACGGAATATCGAAAGATTCCTAAGGTGGGGACAGATCCGCAGAAGATCAAAGGTTTCCTCGATGAAGACGTAGCCCCTATGCCCATCTTTGGGAAGGGATTTAAAGCCCATGTCACGAGCTCCTGTCATGACGAATACGGAAAGCGAAACCTCATTGACATCTCGGCATTGGACAATTTTATCAGGAAACTGAGCAATAAGATTCTCAAACATAGGGACGAGATCACGCTGGTGGACAGGGACTACGAAGGGGCCGAGATTGTCTTGGTCTCCTATGGGGCGGTGGCACGGGCAGCGGCGATGGCTGCCGCTCAAGCAAGAAAAGACGGGATTCCTGTTGGGACGCTTCGGTTGATTACGGTTTGGCCATTTCCAGAAGAAGAGATTGCGAAGATGGCCAGGAAGGCAAAACAGGTCATCGTGTTGGAAAACAATCTGGGTCAACTCTATCCCTACATCAAGGCGGAGGCCGCCCATTTCGCCGAGGTCTCCTTTCTACCTCCGAGAATGGTGGGAGAGATTCAGGATCCGGAAGATGTCTTAGGGAAGATACGGGAGGTTGCAAAATGAATGAACTTGTCCACCCCTATCACCGATTTATCAGACCCTCGGTAACTCAGACGACCTTCTGCCCTGGCTGCGGTGACGGGATTGTTGCTCAATGCATTTTCCGAGCCATCGATGAACTCGGAATGGACATGGACGATTTTGTCTTCGTCTCAGGGATTGGCTGCGCAGCCTGGATTCCAAGCCCTCTTTTCAATGCGGATGTGCTTCACACAACGCATGGCAGGCCAATCGCCTTTGCCTTTGGGATCAAGATGGGCCTTCCTGAAAAGAAGGTGATGGTGGTGAGCGGGGATGGCGATCTGGTGGCGATTGGTGGAAATCACCTGATTCAGAATGCACGAAGAAATGTGGAGATGACCGTCATCTGTCTCAATAATGGGATTTATGGAATGACAGGCGGCCAGGCTGCCCCCACCACACCCATGGGCATTCGAACGACGACCACACCTTATGGCACAGTTGAAAACACCTTCAACATCTCCAGGCTGGTCATGGCTGCAGGAGCCTCATTCGTCGCCTGCTGGACGGCGGCCCATCCGAGGCAGTTGACCACCTCAATCAAGAAAGCGATCGAGAAGAAGGGATTTGCCTTCATCGAGGTCTTCTCCCAGTGCCCGATCCAGTTTGGAAGGAAGACAGGAGTCGGAAGCGCGGTACAGATGCTGGAGGACTATAAGAAGAGATCGATTTCACCGAAGGAAGCAGCCAAACTCTCAGAAAAAGAGTTGAAGGATCGGATCGTTGTCGGAGAGTTCGTGAACACGGAGAAACCGGAGATGTTGGAAGAGGTGAAGAGAATGAAGAGCAGAGCCAAAGGAGGGACCGAATGAGTCGCACAGAGATACTCGTAGGAGGGGTGGGAGGTCAGGGGGTCGTCCTGTCCGGGATTCTCTTGGGCACGGCAGCCACTCTCTACGAGGGGAAGAAGGCTGTTCAAACCCAATCCTACAGCTCAGAATTGAGAGGGGGCTCCACCAGGGCAGAGGTGATCATTTCGGAGGAACCAGTAACCGATCCCCAGGTGAGAAAGCCAGACATCCTGATTGCCCTGGCTGAGGATGCCCTTTCCAAATATGTCCATCGAATCAAGCCGAAAGGACTTCTGGTGATCGACTCAGATCTGGTCAAAGGGGCGAAGCCGGGGGATTACGAGATTCTGGCCGTCCCTGCAACGAGCCTTGCGGACAAAGAGATGGGTAACATCGTTGTGGCAAACCTGATCATCTTAGGGGCGCTCCTGAAGAAGACAGGTCTTCTCTCCGTGGAGGCGATGGAGAAGGCCATTGAGGTGAGTGTTCCCAAGAAGGTGATTGCATTGAACCTGAA
>CAYMTD010000051.1:0-10140 GCA_964393245.1 uncultured Syntrophaceae bacterium | reverse complement strand
TCGGGAATTCGCTTCGCCGGATCCTCCTTTCTTCTCTGCAGGGAGCGGCGATCACCTCGGTGAGGATCGATGGCGTGCTTCACGAATTCTCTACTGTCACGGGCGTCAAAGAAGATGTGACAGAGATCATCCTCAACCTCAAGGAAGTCCGGCTGAAACTTCATACCGAAGGCCCTAAAGTCATCCGGGTGAAGGTGGAGGGTCCCAAGGTTCTTAAGGCAGGGGATATCCAGACAGGGGATGCTGTAGAGATACTCAATTCCGACCATTACATTGCCACGCTCTCCAGGGATAGCAAACTCTCCATGGAAATGACGGTGAAAATGGGCAGGGGTTATGTCCCCGCAGAGCGAAACAAGGAAGAGAATCAACCGATCGGAACCATTCCAATGGATGCCATCTTCTCCCCGATCAAGAAAGTGAACTATACCATCACGAATGCTCGGGTGGGCCAGATCACGGATTATGACAAGTTGACCCTGGAGGTCTGGACTGATGGGAGCATCAGTCCCGAAGAGGCAGTTGCCCATGCCGCAAAGATCTTAAAGGACCAACTCTCCATCTTCATCACCTTCGAAGAAGAGGAAGAGGAGGAAGAAGCCGCAGCCGAGCATCCAGAAACCGAAAAATTAAACGAAAACCTCTTCCGCAGTGTCGATGAACTGGAACTCTCTGTCCGCTCGGCCAATTGTTTGAAACATGCCAATATCAAGTTGATTGGAGATCTGGTTCAGAAAACAGAGGCCGAAATCCTTGCCACAAAGAATTTTGGTAGAAAGTCCCTCAACGAAATCAAGGAGATTCTTTCTGAAATGGGACTCGGTCTTGGAATGAAGTTGGAAAATTGGCCTCCTAAGAAAGAAGAAGAGATGGAATCCGGAGCGGCGGGATAGGAGGAATGGATGAGGCATCGGGTCGCCGGCAGAAAGTTAAGTCGCCACACGAAACATCGGGAGCTGATGTTTCGCAATATGTTGCTCTCTCTCCTTCAGCATGAGCGGATCCGAACCACTCTGGCCAAAGGAAAGGAACTCCGGAGTTGGGTGGACAGGATGATCACCCTTGGAAAGAAGGGAACGCTTCATGCCAAAAGACAAGCCTTTGCGCTCCTCCGGAATCACGAGATGGTAAAGAAACTCTTTGATGAGGTCGTTCCGAAATTGAAGGGGCGAGAGGGAGGCTATACGCGGATCTATAAGATGGGATGGCGTCAGGGGGACGGTGCCCCTCTCTCTCTGGTGGAGCTGGTTACGTTTTCACATCCTGAGGAGAAAAAATCCCCGGTGAAAAAGGCCAAAGAAGTCTTGGAAAAGGTCGCCCCCAAAAAGAAAGGGAAAGAAGAAAGAGTAGAAGAGAAGAAGAAAGAGAAAAAGGAAAAGAAAGAAAAAGCAGGCAAAAAGGAAGAGAAAAAAGAGAAGAAAAAGAAGAAGGTGAAAGAAGGTAAAGGGAGCCCAAAAGAAAAGCAGAAGAAAACTTCTAAATAGAAAAGTAAATAATTCTCTTCACAGATCAATAAGAAAAGGCCTTATACCCAATTGGTATCGGGCCTTTTTTATTTCCTAGGTTCCCGGTAAACTACCGATGTTCTTTCAACCTCAGGTGAATTTCGACGAATGGGTTCCACAGGAAGAAGCGGATGCCCCACCTTTCGAAGAAGAAAACGCGGAGATTATTTTCTCAGGCCTCTTCTCCCCACAATAAGGACACGCCAGCTTTTCTCCCCCCTCCCCCATTTTCTGAAATCTTTCAAAGAGCTTTTCACATTTTCGACATCGATACTCATAGATTGGCATGGTTTCCTCCTAATTTCTAAAATAGCATGTTCCGCCCCCGAGATTCGTAAACCGTTAATCCTCCGCTCTGCTCAACCTTAACTTTAGCCTTAGCCATTCCTCAAACTGGTAACACTTGATACCCTGCTTCTTCGATCGCTTTCTGAATTTGATCGAATGCGATACTCTTTGTGTTATCAAACCAAACCTCCCCTTCGGCAAGGTCCACCTGAACATTCTTGATCCCGTCAAATTGACTCAGTGCTTTCGTCACCGACATCACACAATGCTGGCAACTCATGCCCTTGACCTTCAGAATCGTAGTCATTCGCTTCTCCTCCCCCTCTGGCTCGGGCACAAGCATTGAGCCTGTCCCACCTGGGCTCTCCCCACCCTCGACTTTCTCACCCTTAACTGTCGTCCGGGGCTGATTTTTGTCGTCATTTATCTCTTTTTCAACCCTAACCTCAATCTGAGCCTCGTTTTCCGTGAGTTCCTCATACCAAATCGCATGACGGTCCCGGACATATCCCAGATCAACCTCGCCCGTGAAGATCGATTTGACCAGAGGCCGGTTCACCTTAAAGACCAAAGCAGCCAAGTGGGCAAGGATCCCGATCAGAAAGAATATCGTTCCAAAGGTATGGGTCAATGTCATTGCCGTGACTAAAGCAGGGGTTAAATAGACCCCCGGCAAATTCTTGAGAACCTTCACCACACCGGTCACGACCAAGATCAACCCAATCCCAGCAAGATAGGCGTAAGCCAATCGCTGCTCGGGAAGGTACTTATGCGACTTTGGTTCTTCTCCAAGACCAAACATGCTGAGGAGGGTCATCATCGAGGCCTTGAGATCACCCCTTCTCGGAAGGAGCCCTTGATGACCAAGCCATCCATGGTAGAGGGCGTGAAAGACCATAACGGAAACGAACACGATCGCCGAAAGGTAGTGAATCTTCAAGTTGATAAAAAAATCACCAGCCCAGTTCAAGCCTGGGATCCGAGTGACCATGAACCTTTTGTACATGGGGAGCTCACCAAATCCAGAAAAGATCAGAACGAACCCAGAGGCGGCCAGAAGCCAGTGTTCGGCGAGCTCAATCGCACTATGCCGCCGTATGACTCCCTTGTCCCGGATGATTCTTTCGTTCATTTCTCCTCCCCTCTGCTCTTTTCTGTCGTCTGGGCCTCGGCCTTTTTCGTCCGCTTTTTCTCATACAAAACAAGACCAAAGGCAACCAAGGCGCTGATCATCGGACCGATCAAAAAGCCCTTGGCCCATGAATTAGCGTCCTGAAGTGGATTCTGGACATTTCCAAGAAGAAGATTGGATATTTTCTCCCTTAACCTCGAATCGATCTTCTCAAAAGGAACTTTGCTCAGGTAAATCGTTCCTGTTCCTCCATTCTCCTCCTCGCCGTAAATGTACCCATTGACCTCTCTTGCCCTTGACCGAGCCAATCGAAGGATGGCCTCCCTCCCTCCAAAGAATAGAGGCCTCTTATCTCCCAGTCTCCTTTCACAGGCCTCCACACACGCAGGGACCTGCCCTTTTTTGATACGATCATGGCAGAGGTCGCACTTAAACATGACTCCGCCTCCAGCCGGCAATGGCTGAAGCTTCAGATAGAGACCAACCCCGCTCTGCCTTTGAGGAATATGCCACGGGCACACGGTCTTGCATTTAGCGCCTCCCATGCAGAGGTGGGGATTGATGACGACGGAGCCATCCGAATTCTTGTTCAGGGCTCCAAATGGGCAGAGGTTGGCACAGGGGGGATTGTCGCAGTGCATACAGCGCCGGGGGATGAAAATCTCTTCTCCTCCCACATCAACTCTCTGAACGGTCGTCCAGTTGTATGGAGTGAGCTCCGTGATCACATCCCGCTTGTTTGACCAATCATCATGGGTCTTTTGGGGCCAAAGATCTTTAATGGGCCCCTTAGGATTCGGAAACTTTTGCTCATTCACCTTTCGGCAGGCTTCCACACATTTGGGCATGGGTTCATTCTTACACCCATCGCATTTCGTCAGATCGATAAGCGTCGCATACCTTCCCGACCTGGCATCGGCCACCGTAGCTATCCCGGATACGCCTGCGACACTTAATGCCGTCACAAACGCCCCCTTCTTTAGGAAGTTCCTTCTCGTTAACGCATTCCTCTCATCCATAAATTGATCTCCTCACCAATAACATCCTGCGCTATGCTCTATGCCCTTTGCGCATTTTCAGTTACGCCCAATCGATATACCGCGAAATGGCCTTGTGGAAATCTTCCAGAGTATCGGCGTGTTTGCCTTTCGGCTCCTTTTGAGTTTTTTCTAAGCATTCATCCATATAGGCCCGGACAATAACCATTCCGACCCTTTTGACGGCAGCCGTCACCGCAGCTACCTGGGTAAGAATATCTGGACAAGGAGTCCCCTCTTCTACCATCCTTTGAAGGCCCCTGATCTGGCCTTCGATTCTTCTCAGTCTCATGAGTAGATCTTTCTTGGGCCGCTCTTCGTCCATACTATACCCCCCTATGGTTTATTTCTACGTTAACCTTTCTGCTTGCATTTGTCAAGCCTCAATTCAACTGGAGCTTTCCGATTAGTATAACGATACGATTCATCACATTTCCATCGAACCAGATAATTACTCTCCTCCTGATAGGTTTCAATCTCACACGTCGCTAACAACATCATCGGCTCCATCCCAAAACACTTTACGACGACCCGATACAGCTTGTGACTGTAGGAGGAAGGCTTCACCCGAACAGCGTTACAACAGACCACCTTTTTCTTCTCCTTTCCCTCCTTTAAACAACCGATCCCGCCTGTCGATCGCATGAATCCCCCAATCTTCGGCAGGAAACTGCGGGCATATTTTTCTCCTTGACAAAAATCTGTTTCTATATATAAATATAGAAATAAAACCATTCCCTTTACAACATTCCAAGGAGGTGCGATTATGAAAGCTTTAAGAAAAGGTTATTTTACGATTTTCATCGCTATGGTTTTTCTTATTTTAAGTGTCTCCCCCGGATCAACCCAGGAGATCAAGGGCCCCATTAAGATCATCGTTCCTTATGCACCAGGAGGCAGTTCGGATATTGTCGGGCGTCTGATTGCAGATAAATTAAAGGATATCTTGGGGCAAGCTACCATCGTGGAAAATAAACCGGGGGCGGGTGGACGTATTGGGGCTGAGTATGCTAAAAATCAGCCTCCGGATGGAAGTTCGATGTTAGTGATGAATCCTGCTTTATTTGTCGTAAGTCCTCTGGTTTATTCTAAACTAAGTTATGATCCAGACTTAGACTTTATCCCAGTCTCTCAAGTCCAAGGTTATCATTTCGTCCTCTCTGTACCTGCCACCTCCCCTATTAAGGATGTGAAAGGACTAATGGGATGGATAAAGGAAAATCCAAAACAAGCCAACTTCGGCTCCCCCGCCTCAGGCAGTCTCCCACACTTCTTTGGTCTAATGATTGGGAAATATGCCGGTGTTGAAATGGTCCACGTTTCATACAACGGGTCAGGCCCTCTCATTACCGCACTAATTGGAGGCCATATCCCGATGGGCGTGGATACTTATGATGCACAATCCCGTTATCATCCAGATAGGATTCGGATCCTTGCCACGGCTGGAGCCTCCCGCAAACACCCCGATATCCCTACCCTTAAAGAGATGGGATATGAGATTGAAGGCGTGGGATGGAATGGAATTGTGGTTCCGGCCAAAACACCCCAAGCCATCGTAGATAAATTGAGTCGCGCCATTGTTCAGGCAATCAAAATGCCAGACGTAAAACAAAAGCTTGAGCACATGGGGGCTGAAGCTACCGGGACGACGGCCGAAGAATTTGCCAAGATTATCAAGCAAGATCGGGAAAGATGGGGGCCTGTTATCAAAGCCTCTGGATATAAGGCTGATTAATGGTATCCCGTGCTTACGCGACTTCTTCACCTATTGCTAACAGGTTGGCCTAGTTTTCTCCCTCGGCCAACCTGGTTATTTTTTTAATCGGTTTTCCTATCCAAAAAATAAAGACTATGTATCTCAAGAATTCCAAGGACTTTAAGGTAGGTCTTCTTTTTATCATTTTTGGAACAGGGGTTACATTGTCAGCGCAACTCTATCCTATCGGCACAGCTGCCAAGATGGGACCGGGCTATTTCCCGTTCGTTCTGGGTCTTATGCTTACGATATTGGGAATTGCAGTTTGCCTGAAGAGTCTTTCCAAAGGGAAGGGGCTAAAAAGAAAAATGACTCTTCGGATTCGCCCCGTAACTTTTGTGCTTTCCTCGATTTTTCTTTTCGGTCTCTTGCTCCATCCCCTTGGGATCATTCTTTCAACCTTCCTTCTCATAACTATCTCAAGTATGGCAAGCGATGAATTCAACATGAAGATTGCCATTTTTGACGCTTTTGTTCTGATCCTATTGATTCTTATCATTTTCGTTTATTTCCTCCAATTCCAGATTCCGGTATTACCTGCATTCTTAAGGGGTCGAAGCTAACTCTTTAGAAAGAAAGTGGAGATGGACCTCATTGCGAACCTAGCACTGGGTTTTCAAACCATACTCTGTCCTCAAAATCTTCTATATTGCTTCCTTGGAGTATTAATCGGGACACTTATTGGAGTTCTCCCAGGCATAGGGCCTGTCCAGACGATTGCAATTCTACTTCCGGCCACCTTTGCCCTACCCCCTGTTTCTGCCTTGATCATGCTGGCTGGGATATACTATGGGGCTCAGTATGGAGGCTCAACGACCTCAGTCTTGGTCAATGTCCCAGGAGAGGCCTCCTCTGTAGTAACCTGCCTGGATGGTTATCAAATGGCCCTTCAAGGTCGGGCAGGGGCTGCCCTTACCGTTTCAGCCCTGGGTTCGTTCGTTTCCGGCTGTTTTGCAACGCTCCTGCTTGCCGTCCTTGCCATTCCTCTATCAGAACTGGCCTTCAAGTTCGGACCAGCGGAATATTTCTCCTTGATGGTCTTCGGGTTGATTGGCTCGACGGTGTTTGCCTCTGGATCCCTCCTCAAAGCTGTAGGGATGATTCTTTTTGGTCTGATTCTTGGGGGAGTGGGGACAGATGTGACAAGTGGGATTCAGCGGTTCTCTTTCGGGATTCCCGAATTGGCCGATGGCATTGGCTTTGTTCCTCTAGCGATGGGTCTTTTCGGAATATCCGAGATCATCAAAAGCCTTGAACGAAAAGAAAAGAGGGAGATTATAAAAGGCAAACTATCCGGCTTCTGGCTAAAGAGGAAGGATCTAAAGGAGGCCGCTCCTGCTGTGGTCAGGGGAACCTTCATTGGATCCTTTCTCGGAATTTTACCTGGTGGAGGCGCCATCCTCTCTTCTTTTATGTCCTACATGGTGGAAAAGAAGGTCTCTCGAAATCCTGAAACCTTTGGGAAGGGAAATATTTGTGGGGTTGCCTCTCCTGAATCAGCTAACAATGCAGGGGCACAGACCTCCTTTATCCCTCTCCTCACTCTTGGGATTCCTTCAAATGTAATCATGGCCATGATGGCTGGAGCCATGATGATCCATGGGATTCAGCCTGGTCCCAGGGTCATCAATGCTAACCCGGACCTCTTCTGGGGAGTGATTGCCTCCATGTGGGTAGGTAACCTCATGTTGGTGATTTTAAACCTTCCATTAATTGGGATATGGGTCAAACTTCTTACCGTTCCTTATCGTGTTCTTTACCCAGCCATCCTCCTATTTTGCTGTATCGGAATTTATAGTGTTAATAATAATGTCTTCGATATCTGGTTAACGGCAATCCTCGGGTTTTTGGGCTATCTCTTCGTGAAACTCGAATGTGAGCCAGCTCCCCTCATCTTAGGGTTTGTATTGGGGCCTCTAATGGAAGAGAACTTGCGAAGAGGAATGCTAATTTCCCGTGGTGATCCCTCTATCTTTTTTACTCGTCCCCTCTCCCTTGCATTCCTCGTTATGGCCTTTGTCCTGTTAGTTGTGATTGCCGTTCCGGCCATCCGAAAGAAAAGGGAAGAGGCTTTTCGTGAGGAAGGGTGAAATGGAGACCAAAATGACTCAACGGAAAAAATTACCTCTTTATTTCCAAATAGAGTCGATTCTCAAATCAAAAATTCTCACCGGTGAATTGAAAGAAGGTGACCGTCTTCCTCCCGAGAATGAACTCTCGAAACAATTTGGAGTGTCTCCACTAACCGTAAGACAGGCTTTATCTTTCCTGGTTGGAGAAGGACTGCTGGATCGGAAGACAGGAATAGGGACGGTCGTGAAAAAGAACCCGGATGAGAGGATCACCATTAGCCTCACAGGAAAAATTGATGAGCTGCTTTCACTCGGCCTGAGGACTGAGACAAAGTGTCTCCGTTCCGAAATCATTCGAGGAATGGGTAAGCCCGTTCGCTATCTGAAGTTGAATCGGACAGAGCCGATCCATTTTGTTGAAAAAGTAAGGTACTGGAAAACGATTCCCATCATGGTGGTCGAAGAATATGCGCCTCAATCCCTGACCGGAACGTCTCCCAGAAATAGAAAATCAACAGTTTCTTTATACTCTATCTTAACTAAGAAAAAAGGAATGGTTCTAAAGGAGGTGATCCAGACCATCGAGTCTTCCAGGGCGGATCAGCGAATCGCCTCTCTGCTTCGAATCGAAATGGGTTCTCCCTTGTTCTACATGGAACGGACTTTCTTCGAAGAATCGGGGCTTCCTTTCCTCTTCCAAATCACCTTTACCCATGCAGAACATCTCAAGTTTTCAGTCCACCTTGGCTGGGAGAAGAGAGAAAAGGAAATGAGATGGGTAATCTACTGAAAAATAGAACATTTCATCAAGAAAGGAGTAGGTGGTTATGACAGAAATTGTCAGTCCGGGGTGCCAGAGAGGAATCCCCGGCCATGTGGAGATGCCTTTAGCCGTAGAACGTTTACCCAATGGCAATACGCTCATAGCCGACGCTGGAGATGAAGCTGGATTTGGAAGCGAAATTGTGGAGGTGGATCCCGTTGGGAATATCGTTTGGAATTATAATGAAGGACTTCGGTTTGCTCACAGTGGTCGTCGCCTAAGAAACGGAAATACATTGATTACGGATACGACCAATAACCGATTGATCGAAGTCACGCCTGTTAAAAAAATCGTCATGAGCTCTGATGAATGGGGTGGAGGGATAGGTAAACTTTCGGATGGATCACACCTTCACTATCCCAATGAAGCCTTTGAATTGGAAGATGGAACTTTTCTTGTAACAGATAGAAACAATGACCGCTGCATTCAGGTGGACCGAGCTGGCAAGATCATCTGGGCTTTTGAAAAGGAGCTCCATCATCCTCACAATGCCAATCTTCTGCCCAACGGGAATATTTTAATCGCAGATTCTGATGGAAATCGAATCCTTGAGATCAACCGAAAAAAAGAAGTCGTATGGTCTTACGGGGATGGATCTAATGAAACCCTTTGGTGGCCTCGCAGTGCAATTCGGCTGGAAGGCGGGAATACCTTGATTACCGATAGCAAGAACCATCGGATCATCGAGGTCTCTCCCGAAGGGAATAAGATTTGGATGTTTCAAACAGAACATGTGGACAGATTTTACATTGCCCATGTCACGAAGGAAGGGACCTTTCTAATCTCCTCCACCGGCCACCATCAGGTGGTTGAGGTAGATCGCACGGGTAACATTGTATGGCTCTTCCGAAACTATCGAAGGCCTGCCCCGATTTATGTACGAGTGACCAACGGTTTTTTCAAAGAGATCGGACCGGATGGAATACCTGTGCATTGGGTATTGGCAAGAAGGCTTTCAGAAGGCGGCGGGAAAATGATATGGGATAATGAACACAGACCCCATCCGTGCCCTGGATTAGAATATGATAGACACGGTGCACTTTTCCTTCAACAGAGTATTGCTGTGAAACCCGGATCTACTTATCGGATAGGAGCCGATATCAAGACAATAGATGTTAAAGGGGCTGCCTCCCTTATGATCGATTTCTTCGATAGCCATGGAGGAAGCCTTTATCGTGATATCACTTTGATCCCCTCGGGAGAATACTTTACTGGCACAAACGATTGGACCCATGACCTCTTTGAAGTCAGAGTGCCGCTCCGAGCCACCTATGGAGAGCTCCGGATTTCGATCAATAACAGCGGCAAGGTCTTTGTAAAAAATATCATGATGAACATGATCTAAACGATAATAATTTGGATATGAGAAATTGATACACGCCTATCAAAGGAAAAAATTTTTTTTCTTGACAAAGTATCCGCTTGCGATTATTATAACGATAATTATGATTAAAAAAATACTAACCAATCGAAATTTAAGGCAAAAAGTTTATCAAGCGGTAAGGGCATATGTCATAAGCACCGAAG
>CAYMTD010000050.1:1729-10382 GCA_964393245.1 uncultured Syntrophaceae bacterium | reverse complement strand
GTCGTTATCTTCCGTTTCGTGAAAAGCAGGAAAGACCTGTGACGATCGAGCTTTCCACCGGGCTCCTGACGCTCGTCGTTCCAGACGGGGTTCATGATCCGCCTCCATCAAGCATCGACTTAGCGAGACTCCTCGACGTTCGGCCTGGAGAGATCGTTCTCGACCTGGGATGTGGAAGTGGTCTTCTTTCCATTGCCGCAGCAAAGCTCGGTGCCAAACAGGTCGTGGCCATTGATATCGATCCGAGAGCCCTTGCTGCAACTGTCGACAATGCCCAAAGGAACGGGGTCCACGAAAAGATCCACGTTCTTGCTGGGTCCTGGTTTGAGGCTTTGAAAGCAGGGAACTCTTCAAAGAATGCTCTCAAACAGTTCGATGTCATCATTGCCACGCCTCCCCAAACTCCCGGCCTTCGGCCTTTTGGTCAACGCTTTGGAGGTCCGGATGGGACAGACCACCTCTTCTCCATTGTTGATCAAGCCCCGACTTTTCTCGATCCTACACGAGGCAGGCTCTGGATGCTCGCCATCTCTCTGGCGAACCCCACGGGTCTATGGAAGCGATTGGAGGATCGTTTTTCAAGGGTCTCTCTCATCCACGAAACTCAACGGTTCTTTACACTGGATGAGTATGAGTCAATGGACGCGGGACTCTCTGGTCACCTCATTGATTTGCGGTCCGCCGGGCGTTCTGAATTCCATAAAGATCAGAACGGGAGATTTTTTTTCCGCAACCTTTTTATTCGCGCTGAAGGGTCGCGGATACCATGAAGAGGCTCATCATCAATGCGGACGACCTTGGTGCTGATGAAGCGAGAAACGCTGGGATTTTTGAGGGAATCCTGGCAGGGACCGTGACAAGCACGAGTATTCTTCCGAATGGACCTGGGCTATGCGATGCGATGAACAGAATTCACTCCGGGTCCTTCAGAAATGTCTCCTGGGGCGTCCATCTCAATCTCTCTGAGGGAAAACCCGCCTCAACCGGGACTTCTCTTCTCATCGGGCCTAACGGAAGTTTCCTGGGAAAAGTTTCCTCACAGCTTCTGCTGATGCGCCAGGGGGACCGGGATCTGGAAAGCGAGATTGCGGACGAGATCGATGCTCAGATCGCTCTTCTCGAAATATCAGGGATTCCTCTTTCTCATCTCGATGGTCATCAGCACATCCATGTCTTTCCCGCTGTCCTAAGAGCAATGCTTGAGGCCGCTCAGAGACATCATATCCGTTGGATCAGAATTCCCTACGAACCTGAACCGACGTCCCCGAATGTTGTGATACCGTCGTCGCTCCGTGAAGAGGCGAGGCTCTTCAGCGGATTAGGCCAAGGGGCTCGGTCGATGATTTTGGAGTCGGGACTATATGCTACGGATCATTTCCGTGGCCTCTATTTAAAAGGACATCTTTCCATTCAAGAGTTAGAATCCGTGTTGCGGCGGCTCCCGGATGGTCTTACCGAGCTGATGGTTCACCCTGGCAGAATCGCCGGGATTTCTACGGAGCCCCCTTTTTCCAGTTTCTCCACTGTGGAAAGA
The DNA here is from genome assembly GCA_964393245.1 of uncultured Syntrophaceae bacterium. GTDB lineage: Bacteria > Desulfobacterota > BSN033 > BSN033 > UBA1163 > CAYMJV01. The sequence continues at coordinate 8,848 of CAYMTD010000050.1, read as the reverse complement.
GAACACGAGCTTGAAACCTTGCTAAATTCGAAATTGCGTCTTATTTTAAATAAAATGAATATTGTGTTGACCCCTTTTCCGGAGAAACCCTGTTGAACCCGATGGTCCGCATCCTCATTCTCACCCCTACGGCTTTTCCTTCAACCACGGGAAATGCTTCGACCACTGAAAGGTGGAGACGATCGCTCATCCATCAGGGTCATCACGTGCAGGTCTTGGCTACGGAAAACCTCGATATCTTCGTCCTTCGGCAGACGCTCTCCCGTTTTAAGCCCGACCTCATTCACCTCCATCACGCCTTCCGGACAGGAGAGTTACTTTTTAAGTTAAACCCGAAGTGGGCCAACAATGGAGGGGGCCTCATCGTTTCTCCCGGGGGAACGGACATCCATCTCGATACCGGGGTGGAAGATCGTCGAAGAATCATTACCCAGGTCTTTGAAATGGCGAAGGCGGTTATCGCACAAAGCGACGAGATGATGCAACGGATCCTGCATTTTTACCCCGGGCTTCGGGATAGAATCACCATGATTCCGAAGTCCTTCTGCTGGATGGGAGAGGAGGCGTTTGACCTCCGAAAGACTTCAAATTGTGGTTCGGAGGACATCCTTTTCTTCTTGCCGGCGGGAATACGACCTGTCAAAGGAAATCTGGAGGCGCTTTACCTCCTCGAAAGGGTCTATGCGCTGCGGCCATCGATTCGCGCGGTCTTTGCTGGTCCTATCCTCGACAAGGACTATGCCGCAAGATTTAGGGAAGAGGTGGAACGTCTTCATGCCTTCGCCCGATGGCTCCAGCCCATCCCTTTCCAGGCCATGCACTCTGCCTACAGGGGTGCTGATGTGATCCTCAACTTCTCATTCTCGGAGGGCATTTCGAACGTGCTCCTCGAAGCGAAAGCGCTCGGAAAACCCATTTTGGCCTCCGACATTCCAGGGAATCGGGGGGCGGTATTGGGAGATCAAAAGGATTCATCCGCAGGGCTCCTGTTTGACCTTCACTCCTCAGAGGACTTCACTCAAAAGGCTCTCCGTCTTGTCGATGATCGGGAACTTCGAAAGAAACTCGGCCAGGCCGGAAAGAACCAAGCTGCCTTGTTGCCGACGCCCGAGGAGGAAGCCAGGGGTCTCCTTCGGGTTTACGAAAGGGTCCTGAATAAGCCTCCGAAATAAGAGGGCGTTGTATCGTGATTGAGAAACGCTCTCAAGGTAGGAAGCCAAAATGCTGTTCAGGAGAAGCCGATGGAAAAGATCAAATTAGGGATTAGCACTTGCTTATTGGGAGAAAACGTCCGTTATGATGGAGGCCACAAACTGGACCGTTTTCTCACCGACACGTTAGGACAATATGTGGTGTATGTCCCTGTATGCCCTGAGGTTGAATGCGGTCTTCCCATTCCAAGAGAATCGATGCATCTGGAGGGAGATTTGGATTCTCCCAGGTTAGTCACTTCAAGGACAAGGCAGGATATGACCGAACGCATGGTCAACTGGGCTAAGAAACGCGTGGTGGAGCTTGAGAAGGAGGGACTTTGCGGATTTATTTTTAAGAGCGACTCTCCGAGCAGCGGAATGGAGCGAGTGAAGGTTTATAGCGAAAAAGGCATGCCTGTCAAAAAAGGAGTCGGCATGTTTGCAAGGATATTCATGGAGCATTTCCCACTCCTTCCCGTGGAAGAAGAGGGACGTCTCCATGATCCCAAACTCAGGGAAAATTTCGTGGAACGCATCTTCACCTTAAAGCGCTGGCGAGAAGTTTTAGCACAGAAGGAGAACCGCGGGAATCTGGTCGACTTCCATACACAGCACAAATTGCTGATTCTTTCCCATAGTCCAAAGCATCACCAGGCCATGGGAAAACTCGTTGCCAAGGCAAAGGAGATTCCACTGAGAGATCTCTTTCAGCAATACCAGACGATCCTCATGGACGCCCTTCAGCTCAAGACCTCCCCCAAGAAAAACGCCAATGTCCTCATGCACATGATGGGCTATTTTAAAGAGCCACTTTCTTCCGACGAAAAAAAGGAATTGTTGGAAGTGATTGATCACTACCGCCAGGAGGTTATCCCTTTGATTGTCCCAATGACGCTCATCAATCATTACGTTCGAAAATATGATCAGCCCTACCTCAAACAACAGGTCTACTTAAATCCTCATCCTTTGGAACTCCAATTACGAAACCATGTTTAGACAGAAGGGTGACCTTGTTGTTGACAAGTTAGCTGAATTGTCTCAAATTGTATGGCATTAAAACTCACGATCGGCATGACCCAGAGGGAGGGGCGATCCTATGAGCACCTGGAAGAATAAGACTCCACGTGAGCGACGCATTATCATCACTTACCTGGTCGTTAGCCTTCCCTTCATGCTTGCGGCAATGGGGGCCTCTGCAGTAGGCTATGTAAGAATCTTCTCGATCGGTCAAAACGATCCACTGTTAATGCCTCATGTGGTCGGGTTCCCGCTCGTTACGATTGTTGCGCTCATTCCCGGCCTTGCGGTCGGCGGCTGGGTCTGGTTATTATTCGCAAGATTCATCTTCGGGTTCTCCCGTTCCGATATTGAAGGCATGGTGGGAAGTGGGCCTCAAATCAGCTTTGCTTCGAGGTATAATTCCTGGTGTCTCGACACGGTTTTCGGACCTCGGAAGCATCGAGACCAGACCTTAAGTAAATAGGGATACCTTTTCAAGACCTGCAGCCCGTCAGACATTAATCAGATGAACGATCAGGATTTAGGAAAGAAGAATCCCCGGCCCGCCTGTTTCGGCGATGAGGCGAAGCTTGTCGCTTATATGGAGAATCAGGCTCCCGACTCAGAATGTGCCCGCTGTCCCTGTGAGAATGATTGTGGGGAATATATTCTCATTAAATGCTCTCGTGAGACCATGTTCTGAGAGTATTGGTTCTCCCTCTCGTCTTAAACCTCTTTTCTAAAGACACGCTCAGAACCGGGGTCCCGAAATAAATTCGTGATGACTGAAAAACATCGAAAGGATAAGCTTGGAAATTGATGGTAGCGAATAAGATAAGAGGACCTCAGTCTTTAACGATGCCCTGCAGGGCCTTATCGATGTCGGGATATTGAAAGGCGAAGCCGCTGTCCAGGAGTCGTTTCGGAATCACCCTCTGGCCTTCAAGGATGACTGAACCGAATTCTCCCAAAACCAATTTTACCATGAATCCAGGAGCGGGCATAAAAGAAGGCCGGTGAAGCACCTTTCCAAGGGCTTTTGCCAGGTCTTTATTCCTCACCGGGTTGGGGGCACAGATATTAACAGGGCCTGAAATCTCTGGATGCTTCATTAAGAAAGCAAAGGCTTCTGACAGGTCTTTGATTTGGACCCAAGAAAACCATTGTTTACCACTTCCAATGGGACCCCCGATATATTTCTTAAAGAGAGGAATCATCTGACTGAGGGCTCCTCCCTTTTCCCCCATGACGATACCAAACCGGGTGATGACTACTCTTGCACCCTTTTCCTTCGCTTTCAATGCTTCCCCTTCCCATTCCAAAGCAATCCTGGCCAAAAAGTCTTCTCCGTGTGGAGACGCCTCAGTGAGCTCCTCATCTCCACAAAAACCGTAGTACCCGACGGCAGAGGTACTAAAAAGTGCAAACTGCTTTTGAGGATGAGAAGGTACCCCTTCAACGATATTTTGAGTGGTGCTCACCCGACTTTCCCGAATGGCCTTCTTATGTTCCTCCGTCCATTTGGCAAAGATCGAAGCACCCGCAAGGTTAATGACGGCGTCATGATTCTTAATCGCTTCCTGCCAGGAACCTTTCTGGGTCGGATCACCCTGCAAATAGGAGATTCCCCGAGGAACCTCTCCTGACCGCTTCGCAGACCGAGAAAGGATGGTTACTTCGTGCCCATCCTGAATTAACCGTGAGGTGAGTTGAGTCCCAACAAAGCCTGTTCCACCAGTGATCAGGATTTTCATATCATGCTCCTATGAATAAAAACGTCCTAACTCCCTTAACCCCCCTTCATCCCCCCTCTTATTTAACGCCCCCTCCATGATCCCCCTATTAAATTAAGAGGGGGAAGGGGGAGTTACAGGGGTGAATAGAAGGGAGTTATGTTGAGAACGGAGGACCAGATGCACAAAAGCCAGGAAGGCCTCTATTTCTTAGCTCCAATCAGCGGTAATACTTTATCAACATGAAAATAGACGAGATACTTCGTCTTGTCCCCATATTTGTCGTAGACAGGGCAGCTCTCTCTCCGCCGTATCTTGTCAATCAGGACACTATCTTTTTCTTCTTTGATTTTCGTTAGATAAAGCCTCTTGCCTACATATTTATCACCGGACTCCAAGAAAAGGTAGGCAGCATGAGGGTTCGACTGTACATTCTTGTGCATCAAGCGATCCGCCATGATAAAGACCACCGTTTTCTCGTCGATGAAGTGGGGCCTGGCATAAACGGCAACACCAACCTTTCCCTCTGAATCAGCTGTAGCAATGACTCCCCGGCCTTTCTTCTTTTCAAAATATTCATTCAGTTTCATCAGATCCCCTCCTTCAGTATTTTCAAATTTGTACAACCCTCATTTATTTCTAAAACACCCCTTTAAAGAAATCATCTCAGCCGATTTTGTCAAGCTCCATCATCTTTACATACTTATCTGCATCAAATTTCCTCTTTAAACCCTTGTCATTCATATATCTCACGTTGCCAAAAATGGCCCTTTCACCCCAGGGGCGGTCATGCTTCCCAAAACACCAGGCCACCCCGGTAAATCCATTTGGGTCTCTCCCATCGAGCTCATATTTATTATTGAGATAAACCGCCATTTTGAAGGCCTCTTCCGGTGTTTTGCTCCACTCGAGAATCTTCTTCCCCCAGTACATCCTCATGTATCCATGCATCTTTCCCTTGTTGAGCATCTCCTTTTGGCCAGCATTCCAGTAGGGATCATGAGTTCTGGCGTTCTCCAGTTCTTTAAGGGAATAGAGATAGGGATGCCTGTCCTTTTGATGAGTTTTTAAAGTCTTCTTCGCCCAATCAGGAAGGGCTTCAAGGGAATCATATTTCTTATTGTAGAATACAAAATTCATGCTTAGTTCTCTTCTGATAATCAGCTCTTCAAGAAACGCTTCTGCTCCCGGGCTCTTGGTTTTCGAAACCTTCAGGGCAATAGAGAGGGGTGAAATCTGTCCAAAGTGCAAATAGGGGCTCATATGAGAAAGATAGTCAAGGGTAGGGTCATTTCTCAATTCTGGAAAGCGATCTAATTTGCTCTCCAAAAAAATCTCGAGATGGCTGTTAGCCTCCTTCGTTCCCCCATGAAAAGAGTCGACCCTTTTAACGCTCCGGTCGATCCGGAGCTTGGAGATCGCCTTTTCCACATCCTCAATGTCAAAAGAATCAAAGTCGAGGGAAAGGGAATCGATCATGGGTTCACGCTCCTTGAGCGGGATGAGAAAAGCATCCAATTTCCTCGTAATCTTCGACCTTATGGTCGCCGCCGCGTATTCCTCCTTGGGTGACGTCTCTTCCACCGGGACGACGACATCGGTCTCCACCTGAATCAATGGACAATCCATCTTCTTAGAAGCCTCATCTCTCCAAGCCCTCTGGACCTTTAGATAACCTCGATCCACCACAACCAGGGAGGCTTTCTTGATTAATTGAAGAACTCCCATCTCAGGGGACTTATGGAGGATGACCATTTGAATCCCTCTCTTTTCGAGAGAGCGCTTCACCTCCCTCAGTCCTTCCAACATAAAGGTGTAATGCCTTTCATTCCCTTCTGGAAATTGATCGGTGATTCCAAAAAAAACAATTAATGGCTGCCGAAGTTCATTCGCATTCAGGATGGCATACTCAAGGGCATGATTATATTCGGCCCTCTGAGAGGCCTGCATCCAGTAGAGAATATATTTCCCTTTTTGGATCCCCTTTCGATTAAGAACCTTTATTCTTTCCTTCTGGATCATCTCGATTTTTCTCATTTCTAAATCCGAGAGGTGGAAATCAAATCTAAAAACTGTTTCAAAATACGGGCGGTCGCTCCCCAAATGATATGATTCTCATATTGGTAAGCCAAAACGACTTCTTTTCCAGTTCCCCTAATGATCTCCCTTTCACTGAAACAATCTTCATCGAGTAAAGAACCGAGAGGGACTTCGATCAATTCTGCAATCTCAATGGGGCTTAGTTTGAACGGATAGGGGTAAGGGAAGAGACCGACGAATGGCGTGACGATAAACTGAGTTATGGTGATGATATCGTCCAATACGCCGATGATCTGAACATCACTTTCCCTCAAACCAATCTCCTCAAAGGCTTCCCGAAGTGCAGTCCTTTCTAATTCAGAATCCTCTTCGTCGACGACCCCCCCGGGGAAAGAAATCTCACCTTTATGGTATCTGACATTGTCGGATCGTTTGGTGAAGATCATATGGCAGGTCTCTCCCTTCTTGAAGAGAGGAACGAGGACAGCTGCGCGAGCCAGGGAGGGTTGCTCGATCATCCTTCTTTCTCTTGTATTAAGAATCTTTCGGACCTCATCGATGAAGTCTTTTCCACAATAATTCATACTCAAAGTCACCCTTTATTAATCCCCCCTATCCCCCCTTTAGAAAAGGGGGGTTGGGGGGGATTTGATGAGGATGTTTCCTTCAAAAATTCTTCAACAGTCATGATCCTCAGCAGGGGGTACAGGGCAAAATCCCGGTAGAGGCTAAGACATTCTTGATGAAATTCTTTTTTTCGACTGGCTGAGCAATCCTCTAAAAGAATCGCTGAAAAATCGTGGCTCAGACCATCCATCACCGTCATCAATACACAGACCTCCGTCGTCATACCGGTCACGACGATCGTATCCACGCCCAGTGTCCGTAGTGTTTGATCTAGGTCGGTTTTGAAGAAAGCACTGAAGCGTCTCTTGGGTAAGACGATATCTGTTGTTTCAGGTTTCAGGTCATCCACGACCTCTGCACCCTGCGTGCCTCGAAGGGAATGGACCTTCATCCTCCCCTTAAAGATAAAATCTCCCTCCAGAAAACTGTCACAGGCAAAGACGATGGGGAACCCCTTTTTTCTTCCCGCTGATACAAGCCTCTGAAGATTGGGGATGATGGCTTTTCCCTCTACGTAATAGGGGTTT
>CAYMTD010000050.1:0-1629 GCA_964393245.1 uncultured Syntrophaceae bacterium | reverse complement strand
CTTCAGCCACTTTTTCAAACGAAACCTTCTTGATCTCTGCCACTTTCTGTGCGGTATATCGAACGTAACTCGGCTCGTTCCTCTTTCCTCTGAAGGGGGCGGGGGCCAAGAAGGGCGCATCGGTTTCAACCAAGAGAGCCTCCAGAGGAATTTGTTTGACGACCTCTTGAAGTCCCCCTGCATTCTTAAAGGTAATGCTTCCAGGGATAGAGATGTAGAAACCCATGTCGATGCATTCTTTGGCCATTCCGTAATCCCCCGAAAAGCAGTGAATGATCCCTCCGCATTCCTCTGGCTTTTCGGATTTCAGAATCTCAAGGGTCTCCTGATGGGCCTCTCGATCATGAACCACGATGGGAAGACCAAGCTCTTTGCCCAATTGAATCTGTTCCCGAAATCGTTTCAACTGGACATCGCGAGGAGAGAGATTTCTATAGAAATCGAGGCCAATTTCTCCATAAGCCCTCACCCTGTCATCTGCACAGAGTTTTCTCAACGTGGGATAGGTCTCCTCATCGATCTCCCTTGCATTATGGGGATGGACACCCAGGATCGCATAAACCGAATGATGGGAATGGGCAATCTCAAGAGCTCTGTTCCAATCCTTCTCTTCCGTACCCACTGTGAAGATGTACTCCACACCCGAGGATTTTGCCCTCTGAATGACTTCTTCCAGATCGCCCCTGAAGTCCGGCATCTCCAGATGGGAATGAGAATCGATGAGCATATTCGATGAATCAATGTCAAATAACAAATTTCAAATGCCAAATGAATGTCCAATGTCGGAATTCAAATGAATTCTTACCCTTGTCCTTTGAGCTTTGAAATTGATTTGACATTTGGGTTTTGAAATTTGACATTGAACTTACATCCTTAGTTCTTGCTGCCCGATGCCTTTACTCGATTAAAGTAATCGCGCAAGGTCTTAGCCAATTCTTTCGATCGGATTAAAAGGGATAGCTCATTGTTGCTTGTCAGGGCATGGTAAGTCCAGTTCGTGCTGCCCAACAGTGTGAGTTCTCCATCCACGATCATGCACTTTGTGTGAGTTGTTTTAAAGAGGGGATCGTAAATAACTTCCACGCCTCCCCCTGATAACATCTTCCCTGTCCGCCGGTTTGCCTGAATGGTCCGATCCTCATCCTCTCTTACTTCCAGAATGACTTCGGCCTTCACTCCCCTTTTCTTAGCATCGATCAACGCCTTGATCAGCAGGTTGGAGGGGCTGCTCGGATGCTCATCATAATATTTCATCTCAAACATCATCACCTGAATGGATGTCTTGGATTCCTGGATCATCTTTTTCGCAACCTGAAAATATTGAGCATCCATGACCACCTCGACATCCTGCACGGGAAGTCCAAAGCAAAGAGGGAGATAGGAGAGGAAGAATAAAATAAAGACGACATTAATGAGGATCATTTTTCTCATCGTTTTGAAACTCCTTCCCGCTGGCACGGCGAAGGCGGTCCATAATGGCCCGCCCCAATCCCACTTCAGGAATGCTCTCAGCCAGGATCAAATCCAAGTTCAATTCATCCAAACGCCGGATGGCTGCAAAGAGGTTGGCCGCAGCCTCCCTGATATCCCCCTTTTTAGAAAGAATCTCAACATAATGGAATTTCATAG
>CAYMTD010000049.1:0-10422 GCA_964393245.1 uncultured Syntrophaceae bacterium | reverse complement strand
CCCCATTAAAAACACCTTCTGACTTTCCAATCTTTGCAACCATGTTTGACTTAGATTCTCCCCCCCCTCACATTGCTCTTTTGAGGTTCCCTCGTGACAAAAACCCTCTTAGCGTTAGTATTTTTGATATTGGAGGGTGCCGAACGCACCTGATAATGGGGGATAAGAGAGGGCATCAATCTCAGAACCCCTTACCACTCTGCTTTTATTCATCCTGCCAGGGATATTGATTTTTAGCTTAATATAGGTGATAAAAGACCTAATATTTTGAGCCATGCTATCTGGAAGGGAGGAGCAATGAAACGGAAAATCCTGATCTTTGGAGTACCTGCGGTCGTCATCCTTGTGGGAATAATTCTTTTCTATTTTTTCTACCTCCAGAGCCCAAGCCGCCAGGTCCTGGCTCAGGTGAACGGGGAAAAAATCACCGTTGCGGAATTCAACCAAGAGATTTCAAAGGTTGAGGACCCATTGCAACAGATGTACAGGGAGGAACCCCAACCCTTTCTCGAACAATTGATCGTCAAGAAGCTCCTTTTGCAGGACGCAAAGAATGCAGGCATCTCCCCACCAGTCAGAACTTATAAGGATACAGAAAAGGATGCTCTATCCCCGGAGGAATTTCTGATTTCGGAAATGATGAAAAAGAAATTTCCCACCCCTCCAACCGTAACGAAAGAAGAGATCAAGAATATCTATGCCATGTTCAAGACCCAGATGGGGGGAAAAACCCTGGAGGAGGTATCTCCTGCCATTGAACAGCTCATTCTTGAAGGAAAGCAACAAGAACAGGTGAGAGGTTATGTCGGAGAGCTCCGGAGCAAAGCCAAGGTTGAAATTGACCAGATCCGTCTTCAGAAGATCGCTGTCAAGCCGCCTGAATCCAATACCGAGGAAGAGCTTAAGAAGGCTCTCGCGAGCGGAAAGCCCACCCTTGTCGATTTTGGGGCAAACTCCTGTGTTCCCTGTCGCCAGTTGAGGCCCATTCTTAAAGACGTGAGAAATGAATACTCAGGAAAGGCAGAGGTTCTGGTCATTGATGTCTATAAATATCAAAACCTCGCCAAGGAACATAAAATCATGCTGATTCCGACCCTGGTCTTCTTTGACGCGAAGGGGAAGGAAGCCTTCAGACACATGGGAATTTTGGACAAGGAGAAGATCGTTTCGAAGCTGAAAGAGGTTGGAATGGCATCCTAAAGAAATTTCAGATCGCAAATTGCAGATTGAAAAAAGCCAAATAAGAATTGAAGAGCTCGGAGTGATAAGTTTTTGAAAAAGGCAGGGTGTGTTCCCCGAACACACCAGATTGGGGATCACGCCCTAAAAAAAAAAGACCGACAGCCTGCCGGTATTAGACCCCTCAGGAGCCACCGTAACCGATCGTGACCTTGCCTCCTTCAACGATGACCGGCACTTCCCGGGAACCCCCTGAATGCTTCAACATCTCCTGTAATTTTTTGCTGTCCGATTCCACATCGTAATAGGTTGCCCTGTCTCCATAGGCTGACCTAGCCTTCTGGGTGTATGGTCACCCCTCCTTCCCGTAAATAATCACCTTTCCGTTTGCCATATGACCCTCCTTCACAATCTGTATTTTGCTGGCTACCCATAACGTTGAATTAGGTGAGAATGTCGTCTAAACCCCGATCAGGACGAAGTCCCATAAGGAAGTCTCTGACCGGCGCACACAGAATTCCATCCGTTATGAATCGATCTTTCCCGCGACAGAGCCAGTCTGTTATTTCCATATTGAGACCCAAAGCGGAATTCTAACTTCTTTTTTGTCATATCTTGCATTTGCAGTCAAATACCTACATAGGCTCAGCGCCTTCTTAGTATCAAGTACCCTCCCAATGATCATTCCTATTTTTGGAAGAAGACCAATCGCCTCCTAAAATATATTAGACTATTCCTTCGATGAAGGAGAAAAGAAATTTCATTTGCCTTATTCCTACTTCCTGTTTATAATTGTAGCAGGGAGGAATTGGTATGACTTTAACAATGTCAGTAAAACTTAGCAGAAAGGGACAATTCGTAATCCCAAAAGAAATGAGAGAGGCATTAGGAGTGAAGGAGGGCGAAGAACTCTTGATCACTCTGGAGGGAGCGAAAGTAGTTCTTACCAAACCAGGTGAGTATGCGCGAAGGACTCGGGGCCTACTGAAAGGAACATGGGGTAAGAGCAAGAGGGCTGTCGGACGCTACCTTGAAAAGGAACGTCGGTCATGGGATTAAAGCAGGCAGCGTTCGCAACTGAACTGAGAAGGCTTAAAAAGGTAGGGTTAGATACGTCGATACTTATCTACCATCTTGAAGATATAGAACCTTATGCCGATCTAACTGAAGTTACTTTTTCTGCCATTGCTGAAGGTTTACCAAGGGCTATTCTGTCCATGATCTCTGTGACAGAACTTTTAGTTCAACCTTTTGCCAGAGGAGAAGAGGATCGAATCACTATTTTCGAACAATTCATCCTATCTCTTCCAAATACTGACCTGGTACCTCCGACTTACACCATTGCAAAGGAGGCTGCTCGCCTGCGTGCTAAGTATGCGATTCGGACTCCTGATGCTCTGCTTATCTCAACCGCATTAAGTGAGAAAGCAGAAGCTTTCTTGACAAACGACTCTCGTCTCCGCAGTCTTAAGGCAGAAGGCGTCAGCATTCTTGTCCTCGATGACTTTTCATAAATCCTCAGCCTAATTGCCTCGCTTCCCCGTGTTTGCAGCCACCGGTTGAGTTGGGGAAGAGTCTAGCATTGGAAATCTACGGCATTGACTTGACAGATGATCAAGCGTTGGCCTTATTGAATGAAGTTATCGAGCAATGCCAGGATGACTGCATGGAACCTATCAATGATGCCATTAATGCACTCACTGCGCCTAGTCGATAATGGCAATTCAGCGAAAAAGGCAGGGGCAGATAGGTCCCTGCCTTTGTTTTCTCCACGTCTTCCTTAGGCTTGCTTTCTACTCGTAGTCCTCAACATTCAGCATTATCTCGGCGTAAGCATCAGTAGGTGGGCTCTTTACTTCAACAGGTTTTCATTCAATCCTTTAAATCCTCGTCCAAATCTATTTATAACTGCGAAATCCGATTCGCACCCTGCCTTTTAGCCTCCGAAAATCCAATTTACACCTTACTTATTGTTTATCCATCGTGCTAACTCAAAACCCCAATAATCGTGAAGACTTATTCACAATCATCTCTGATCCACCGCACTTGGCACGATCTTTGGGTTACCAAAGACAGGACACAAATATGAGAAGCTTTCTGACTAACAAGAATCTTTGTTTCTATTACTGGCTAAGAAAGAGAGTTGGAAAAAACAGAGCCCTCTCGGTTGAAACGACCATTGAGAAGACTGTTCTCATCTTTGGAAGGGATGTGATGCCATATAGATCACCAACGAACCTGTGCAAATGAATTCAAAATTCCTTCATACGAAAGTTTCATTAGGTGAGAATCTCGTCTAATGTCCGATCAGGACGAAGTCCCATGAGGAAGTCCTTGCACGGCGCACACAGAATTCCATCCGTTATGAATCGATCTTTCCCGCGATAGAGCCAGTCTATTATTTCCATATTGCGACTCAAAATGGAATTTTGACTTCCTTTTTACCATCCCCATATAGAGAGTCAAATGCAAAAATCTGAGAGTGCCCGTGAGGGTCTTAATAACAATAAACAAGTCTGATGCTGAATTTTGACCCAGAGTTTAAGTTCGGATCTACAATTCAGGTGCGTTTTTTTGGATTTCGACAATTGCATTGATAAATGATAAAATATATTTGTAAATAGCCGTCTATCGCTTCGCAATGGCCGAGCGGTAGCCGGTCAAAACAGACCATAAACCATTCTCTGAAAAAGAGGTTTTCATGAAACTTTGTCCCAGGTGCGGCCAATCAGTAGCAGAGGAAATAGCCATCTGCCCTTCCTGCGGCAGCGAGATCGGCGAAGGCCGTCGCTCTATTAATGATTACCGTATCGTTGATGTGCTGCATGAGGGATACTCGAGCCTCCTTTGCCGGGCCATCCATGAACCCACCCAAGAGCGTGTGATGATCCGTCTCTTTACCCCTTACTCCGGGGTAAACGAGGAAGTGGCGGCTCGCCTCAAGCAGGAGCTTGAAAAGCTTAAGGCATTGCCTGACGAGGGCTTTGTTCGTCATCAGGCGATCAAACGCACCAAAGATGGCCTTTGGTACCGCGTCAGCGAGTGGATAGACTCAGAGAGCTGGGGCTCCCTTCTCGCGCTTGGACGGCTCCGGAATATAGGGGTTCTTCTCGATCTGTTTCACCAGATGGCTTCGATTCTCGAAGTACTGCACCATCACGGGCACTTCATTCCCCACCTTGTTCTAAACGATATCATAGCGGCAAAGGGTGAAAAGGACGAGATTAAAATCAAGATGGACTACAAGCTTTCCCGGTTCATCGATCCTCAGCTAGACCGGCCTTCCCCCATGCTCAAGAAACTTCTCTCCTCTCATCCTGATATTCTGAACCAGCGGCCGCTGGACTTCAGGAGCGACATCTGGTCTCTGGGCAAGGTGTTCGTGGAGCTGGTTTCGGCTGATCTCGACACCACAGACTATGTGGGGGAGTTGGAGGAGGTCGATCTTCCTTCGGAGCTGAAAGTTCTGCTCCGGGTGATGCTGGCTGACGACCCTGATCTCAGGCCGCAATCCATGTCGGAAATCAGGGAGTCCATCGAGCGTATTCAGGAGGGCTTGCGGCATCCTGCCGCTCTGCCCTCTCAGAGGATGACTGCGCTGGCAACCACGAGGCTTGTTCAGAGCCTTCAGAAAAGGGTCTGGGTTCTTGGAGCCCTTGTACTCATCATTCTTCTCATCAGTCTCTTTGCCTGGTTTCAGCTGAAGGATCGAAGAAAAGATGTGGAAAGTGCTCTGGAGAGCTACGCCAACCAATACGCTCGCTCCGTGGCCTTCCTGCTTGTAGAGTACTGGCTGGAGGCAGACGGGAGGCCAGTCTACCGAAATGTTACGGAGGGCACCGCTTTTTTAGTGGACAGGGAAGGTTATCTGGTCACGAGTCGTCATCTCGCATGCCCCTGGTTGGAGGACCCCCATTTTGCTGCTGCGGTGCAGCAACATCGAATGCGCAAAGGGGCTCCCAGGTTCGGTTTCCGAATTTTTCTATGGTTTGAGGGAGCGCGGGCATTCAATCGGGCAGGCCGCATGATTGAGAATCCGGATGTCGATGACGTCTATTTTATCGAGAACGCGTTTGGCAGTGAATCACCTCCTCGCCTCCATATCGCGGGAGTGGCCAAGCCTCCAATTCAGACGCGTGAGATCTTCACTTCACCCCTGAAAGACGACTTTGCTGTGATTAAGATTGACAAGGTGCCGCCAGGCCTCCTTCCGATCCCCCTCGATCTTGAGATGGACCCCCGGAAGCTCCCCAAGCTTACTCGAGTGATCGCCCTGGGATTTCCCTTGGGGAGTCGCACACAGACCGATACAGTCAACGTGAGCGTCGTTGCCGGAAATATTCGTCGCACCTTTGAAAATATGTTTCAAATTGATGCCTCGCTCCATGGCGGGAACAGTGGCGGCCCTGTGATCGACTCGAGGGGAAAGACCATTGGAATTGTTTCCGCTGTGGCCATGGACTTTTCCCAAGGATTGGTGCCGATGATCACTCCTGTTTGGGACATCGGCCTCATCCTGCCGATCACGGGCGCCGTAAGACTTATCACGGACCTCAAGGCTGGCCACGCTAAATGGAATGGGTTGATCGATTTTTCAATGGAGTCCACACTCACCAAGGTCCGGGATGCAGCCTTACGTGGACGATGGGCTGAAGCCGCGCGCCTCGTCGATGAAAAGCTTAAGAAAAGTTTAAATCCGGAATTGATAACAGCGGCAGGGATGCTCCACTTCTGCAACGGAGATTATCAAAGTGCACGACAGCGATTCTCTGAGTCGCTGTCCATGGATGCCAGGGATAGCCAGGCTCGATTGATGTTGATGCTCATCGGCTGGATTTCCGGAGTCGGGGAAGAGGGTGCCCGGAGGAGCCTTCTTGAAGCCGATTGGAGGAGCTCTGCTGAATTCCAGGGGTACCTGGCGAGGGTTCTGGAAGGCGACGTCTCCATCGATAGAGCCTTGAAGGGCTGGCATAGCCCTGGAGAGAAAACCTGGATATATCTTATTGCTGGCCTTCTGCGATCCCGAGAGGGGAAAATCGAAGAGGCAGAAAAACTGTTGCAGGAAGCCGTTCTTTCCGGTGATCCTGAATCATGGGAGTTTTTCCTGAGCCGGGCCAGTTTAGAAGAGCAAAGAAAAAAGCGGCGTAGCTTGCTGCCTACCGATGCCCAATGGGCCGAGTACACCGCTCAATTGGAACAATTTGAGGGAGTCGCCCGGGAATCCCTTAAGATAAAAAAGAAGAAAAAGGAAGCGTCTGCTCCACTCTGGGAAAGCCTTGCAGATGCTTCCATTCCTCTGGAGGAAAAGCGGCCTCTCCTTGAGAAGGCTCTTGAGATTGATACCGAAAACCGGATGATTCTGGCAGCCCTTGCCTACTGTACGGCAGCCATGGGGAATTGGCCTGATGCTCTTATTTATGTGCGGAGGTTTCTCAGAACAGAAGGCCGGCAGAATGCTCTCCGAATGAGCCTTGGACTTCTTGAGGCGGGAATCCTCCGAAACCAGGGGCAGGAGGCACAAGCCATTCTGGAAGAATACAGCCGCCGTGTTCGTGACCCCTGGTTTCTTGCCATCTGTGACTATCTCATGGGGCGGCAAACAGAGCAATCCCTCAGAGCAGAGGCGGGCCAGAGTCCTGAAAACTTCCTCACAGCCTTCACGCTGATAGGCTTCTGGGCTGAGGGTTCGGAGGATAAAAGGAGCGCGCTTCGCTTCTACCGAGAAGCCCTGGGAACTTTCCTTGAGGATTGGCTCGAGTATGGGTTCGCCCGGGAACGTTTGAAGCGTCTCAAACAATCGGTCGGGTAAGATCTGTCAGGCCGAGCCTGAATTCTCTGGTTTTCTTGATCCCGGAGCCGAGGAGTTCATTTGTCACCCATCTATACCTCCCGGGGAAATCCTCCATTGACAATATCACACCCTAAATGTAATAGATGGTGCATGTGGCACGGTAATTCGAACAGGTTTATAGAATGAGAATACTTGTCATCACGAACCCTGTGGCGGGCGGTGGAAAGACACTTCGTCTCCTGCCGAAAATCAGGCAGTGGCTCTCCGCGTCACCCCATGAATTCTCTTTCATCACTCCACCCACCTCAGAAGAGATGCGCAAGCAAATCAGGCAGGCCGCCGACCAAGGAATAGAAGGCCTGCTCCTCATCGGGGGAGATGGAACGGTTCATCAAGCCCTCCCTGCCATAGCAGAGACGAATCTTCCCTTCGGTTTTTTACCATGCGGCCGCGGGAATGATTTTGCCAGAAATATCGGCCTTCCATCGCAATTGAAGAAGAGCTGCTCTCTTCCATTGAACCCATCGTTTCTTCAAGTCGATTTACCGAGAATCAATCATATCCCTTTTGTATCCGTAGCCTATACAGGTTTTGATGCTGAGGTTAACAAGTTAGCCAAGTTAGCCAATGACGGAAGTGGTTATTTCGGTGGAACGTTGGGCTACGTCATCTGTGTTCTGAAGGCTCTAAAAGCCTTTAGACCCTTCGAAGTCGAGATCACAGTTGATGAGATCACCTGGAGAGAACGCGTCATGATGGTGACCGTGGCCAATGCCCCGTTTTACGGCGGGGGCATGAAGATTGCTCCTGACGCAAATATGAATGACGGGGTTTTCGATATTTGTATCGTGCAAGAGATCTCAAAATTGGAACTCCTTCAACAATTCCCAAAAGTATTTAAAGGGACCCACATCTTTCATCCAAGGGTCCTGATGAAAACCGGAAAAAAGATAAAACTCGTCTCGGATGACAATCGAGAAATTTTTGCTGATGGAGAATTCGTAGGAAGTCTACCGGGGGAATGGTCGATCGGAAACCAGAAAATTCAAATTATGTCCCCGTAGAAACCGAGCTAACGAGATGAGGAGAATCTCAAGAATACTTATTATCGCCATCCTTTTATATGCTGCACTCCTTTTCGGAGAGGAAAAACTCCTCACCATTATCCATACGATGGATAGAAACGGCTGAAAAGATGAAAACATGTTTATGCATAGGTATGGTAGGTCTTTTGCTGGCTCTTTTGACATTCGCGGCACCCTGCTACCCGCAGGATGCTGAAAAAGAAAGACTCATCGATCAAAGGGTGAAAAAATTCCTCGATAAAATGAAGAGTCGATGGAGGGATTTGAACGTTCCCGAAGAAGACGGGAAGATACTTAATGAAATCATCCTTCAGAATAAGTACAAAAGAGCGCTCGAAATAGGAACCTCAACCGGACATTCGGCCATATGGATTGCCTGGGCCCTCAGCAAAACAGGAGGGAAACTAATTACCATCGAAATTGATGAAAGGCGGTACAGGCAGGCATTGGCGAATTTCAAGGAGGCGGGTCTCAGCGAATACATCGATGCCCGGCTTGCCGATGCCCATCAGCTCGTGAATGAGCTTTCGGGACCCTTCGATTTTGTCTTTATTGATGCGGATAAAGATTGGTATACCAACTACGCAAAAGCCTTGATCCCCAAACTTGAGCCCAGGGGCTGTATGACGGCGCACAACGTGGAAGAGGGCAGATTTGGCATGAGGGGCACCCGGGAATATTATGAGTACATGAAGAGCCTGCCTGAATTTGAAACGAGCATTCATCCAAGGAGCCAAGCTGGCGTTGCTATTAGTTATAAAAAGAGAAAATAAATTGGGGACGGGTGCTCATTTAAGTCAAATCTTGAACCAGCGGCGTTGAAGGCCGTAGTAAAGAATCAATCCCGCAAGATAGGCGACTCCCATATTCCACATGGCCGTGCCCGCGGTGACCAGGAGAACGAAGAGGTTCTGTCTTCTCAGTTTGATATCTTTAATAACCAGCGCCAGTTCCATTCCCGCAAAGAAAAGAATCACGCCCAGAATGGGACGGGGAAAGACCTGAAAGAGGAGGACAACAGAGTCACTTAGAAAAAGACCGATGAGAAGCACGATCGTTCCCAAAATCACCAGAGCCCCTCCTGTCCTTGCTCCAAACCTCAGATGTCCGGCCATCCCCCCTGCCCCATGACATATGGGAATGCCGCCAATGGCGGCGCCAATCAAATTCATCACACCATGGTCTACAGAGATCGTTTTTGCTGTCACCTTTCGCTCAGGAAAGTAATTGTTGTTTTCACTGACTGTTGCAAGGATGGCATTGCCCAGAGTGAGAGGGGCCTGGGGAAGGCCTAAAATGACAAATCCGGAAAGAAGTTCCTTCCATGTAATTTTACCAAACGATAATTCAGGCCACCGGAATCGGATAGAGATTTGAGAGAGTTCGCTCAGCAGCTCCGGTCTCTGAATAAAGGAAAAAACAATCCCGTATCCCAATAGGGCTAACATCGCCGGCAGGCGCTGATTATTGAGAAGAAGGAGAGTCAAGGTAAAACCTCCAATGGCCAGCAGCGGTTGAGCCTTCATCATTCCCAATCCGTCGAGAATGAAACTTAATCCCAATCCGAGCATGATCCCCCGGATCACAGGCTTTGTGGTCACCTTTTCAATCCAGTTGATTGCTCCGGTCCCTCCCATCAGAAGCCAGAAAAGGCCGGTAAAGATCCCCGATCCCCAGATCATTCCAGGCGTGATCGTCGTTGCATGAGCAATGGCCATTCCGCCGATGGCCTTCATAGGCTGAACAGGAATCGGAGTTTTGAAATAGAGTCCTACGAAGATCTTGAAAAGGCCGAAACCAACGAGGATTCCCAGGGGATCCATCTGATTCAGGGTGATATATCCCACGACAAAAGGAATGAGGGTTCCCAGGTCCCCGAACGCCCCCGCAAATTCCATCTTGTTATAGTCGTTGCCCCACAATCGCATGGTTTCTCTGCTTGTAAACAAAATAATTTTCAAATCCCCACCTCCCCCTTTTCTAAAGGGGGGAGAAGGGGGATTATTATTTTCTTAAGCTAACGATATTCCAAGGGGGATACAATTTCAAGAGAAAAGAAACCTGAAAACAGGACATTTCTACTTTGGTAAGAATAGGACATTTCTAAATTGGCTTGACACGCCAGGAAAAGGAGATTGACGGGCTTGATCAAAGGGTGTAGATTTTGATTGCTTTTTACAGCTCAACTAAAAGGGAGGATGACCGTGCTAAAACAAATCCTTCATTTCGTGAATGTGGGCCTCTATGAAATCCGCTTGAAAGACCTTCCCTTCATCAAAGCCTTCCCCATCAAAATTCTCCGTGTGGTCATCCTTTCAGCACGGGGATTCATCAAGGACGATTGCCGGGAGAAAGCGTCGGTTTTGA
>CAYMTD010000048.1:0-10656 GCA_964393245.1 uncultured Syntrophaceae bacterium | reverse complement strand
CCTCAACCTAAACCTCAACCTAATCATGTTTGACGCAGTATTCCAATATTCCACCACTCCAATTGAGCAGACTTTGTTTATGTTTCTCCAGACGCAGGGATTGACTAAGGATTTTGGAAAACTCCGGGCTGTTAACCAGGTGACCCTGGATATCCGAAAAGGCGATATCCATGCGATCATCGGGCCAAATGGTGCCGGGAAGTCCACCTTCTTCAACCTCGTCACCGGGTATCACCGGGCCGATTCTGGAAAGGTTATCTTCAAAGGTGAAGAGATCACAAAATTACCCTCCTATAAAAGGTGCAAACTCGGCATTACCCGGTCTTTCCAGAGGACAAGCATCTTTCCTAAGCTCAATGTTTATGAGAGTATATTGATGGCGCTATTATCTCATCGCGGGATCACTCTTAACGCCTTCTCCTTTGCAAATAGATTTTTTAAGGAAGAGGTTTGGAGCATATTGGAAAATGTGGGGTTATCAGATCAGGCACACATTCTCGGGGATTCGATCTCTCACGGAGACAAGAAGCGATTGGAATTAGCTATCACTTTGGGAACGGAACCCGAACTCTTACTATTGGATGAGCCTACCTGTGGCATGTCTCCCGAAGAGACAGAAAGCACCATGCTCCTTATCAAGAAATTAGCTGAGGAGAGAGGGTTGACCATCCTCTTTACGGAACATGATATGAGTGTTGTTTTCGGAATTGCTAAAAGGATCTCCGTTCTCCATCAGGGCAATTTGATCGCAGATGGAAAGCCTGAAGAGGTTCGTACAAGCCAAGAGGTCCAAAAAGTCTACTTAGGCGGGGTTGCATAATGCTTGAAGTGAAAGAAATTCACACCTACTATGGAACCAGCCATATCCTATTTGGTATCTCTTTTGATGTGAAGGAAGGGGAAGCCGTATGTCTTTTAGGAAGGAACGGAGCTGGAAAGACAACCACCTTGCGAAGTATTATCGGTCTGACCCCGCCTCGTTCTGGAAACATTAAGTTTCAGAGCCAAGAGATTACTAGAAAACCCCCATACCACATCGCCCAATTGGGAATCGGTTTTGTTCCGGATGATCGGAGGATCTTCCCGGATCTAACCGTTCGACAAAACATCCTTGTTGCCAAGAGAGAACGGCAAGGGGCCATCTGGAATCTGGACCGAATTTATTCCTTGTTCCCGAAATTAAAAGAATTGGATTCCCAGATGGGGGCCTATCTCAGCGGTGGTGAGCAACAGATGCTCACTATTGCAAGAACCCTGATGACCAATCCCCAACTCCTCCTTTTGGACGAAGCAGGAGAGGGATTGGCCCCATTGGTCATCAAGACCATGGAAGAACGATTAGGGGAGATCAAAAAATTGGGTGTGACCATGCTTCTTTGTGAACATAATGTGGGGCTTGCCACCGCTTTGAGTGACCGAGCTTATGTGATGGACAAAGGAATGCTCCGATATCAAGGGACAATTGAAGAATTGAGAAAGAACGAAGAAGTCAGAAAGAAATACCTGATGGTATAAGTCCTTCCATTTACCATTTGCTTAAAGATTATTGATTCGTTTCCGTAACCCGTTTCCTGCTACCCCTGTTACCAATGATAGGAAGGGCATTCCTGCCCTGAATTTAAACGCACCCTAAGGACATTTTATTTCTTAAAAAGAAAGGAGGAAACCATGAAAAAGAGAATATTTGCCATCATTTTTATTGTCTCTTCACTCATTTTTTTTTCTAACCAAACCTTCGCTTACGACCGGTTAGTGGTGAAAAAAGTATTTGAGATGAAAGAATATGCGACCGTAGGCGGGCAAAAGATTGCCCCGGTCCGCATAGGGTATGAAACTTATGGCACTCTCAACGTAAACAAAGATAATGTCATCTTAATCTGCCACTTTTTCTCGGGAACCTCACATGCTGCTGGAAAGTATTCTGCCGATGAAAAGGTCCCGGGTTATTGGGACACCATTATCGGCTCTGGAAAGCCTTTTGACACAGATAAGTATTTTATTATCAGTACAGACACACTTTGCAATCTCAATACAAAAGATCCTTTAGTCATTACCACAGGACCGGCTTCAATTAATCCGGCCACGGGGAAGCCTTATGGTATGTCTTTCCCCATCATTACCATCAGAGACCTTGTAAGAGTCCAGTATGAATTGTTGAAATCACTCGGGATTAAAAAAGTGAAGTGTGTGACAGGTGCTTCAATGGGAGGAATTCAGTCATTGGAATGGGCCCTGAGTTATCCTGATTTTGTTGAAAAAGTGATTCCTGTCATTGCTACTCCAAAGGCTTATGCCTGGACCTTGGCTTGGCTAAAACTTTGGGCTGAGGCAGTGATGCTTGACCCCAAATGGAACAACGGAGATTACTATGGAAAGGCAGAACCCATCGATGGTCTGGCTTATTCATTGAAACAGATTACCCTTGTGGCTCGTAGCCCCTGGTGGGCCGAAGCAGCCTTTGGCCGAAAACCGGCTGACCCTGCCAAAGACCCTTATGCTGCCATGGGAAACAAGTTTCTTGTTGAAGATGTTCTGGACAAGGTTGGACTCGCTCGGGCGAAGATGGCTGATGGAAATTCTCTGATTTTTTTGGCTAAGGCCAATATTCTTCATGACATCGGGTTCGGCTACGGTTCCTTTGATGAGGCTTTGAAACGAATCAAAGCAAAGGTTTTGATGGTCCCGGCGAGCACTGATATTTTGATTTATCCATACAATTCACAAGAATTTGTCGAAGCACTGAGTAAGGCCGGAGGAAAAGCTTCTCTCTTCGAGATTCAAACAAAGGAAGGCCATATCGGAGGTATAACAGATATTCAAAAGGCAGGGGATAGGATTAAATTCTTTTTAGACGAATAGAATCATCTTAATCCCCCCTCTTTCACCTTGAGGAGGAAAAGAGGGGGTTGCGGCCCCTGCTCCCGCCTGTCCCGCCTCAGGCAGGACGGGGCATTTGCTGGTCAGCAGTGTTAAATGAAACTTTCTCAAATAAGAAATGTAAGCGTTATTGGTTCAGGGATCATGGGCCATGGGATCGGTCAGGTCTTTGCTCATAGAGGATTTAGAGTGACGCTCTATGATGTCAAGGAAGAGATCCTGAGGAATGCGCTCGGGCAGATTGAAAGCCATCTGCAAACCTTTTGTCACTACGGCTTCATCAACAGACGTGAAATAAGAACAACCCTATCCCGGATCGATCTTTCTCTAAATCTTGAAAAAGCGACTCGGAACGCTCATTTTGTCCTCGAAGCCACCCCTGAGGATCTTCAATTGAAGAAAAACCTCTGCAGGGATCTCGATACCTTCTGCTCGCCATCTGTCATCATTGCCTCTAATACCTCCGGCCTTTCCCTCACCGAGATGGTATCCCTTGCCATCCATCAGGAACGCTTCGTCATCGCCCATTGGTTTAATCCCCCTTATATCGTCCCAACGGTGGAGGTGGTCAAAGGAGAACGGACTTCCAATGAAACTTTTGAGACCACGTATCAACTCCTGAAGAAAGCAGGCAAACTTCCAATAAGGATCCTTAAAGAAATACCCGGATTTCTACTCAACCGGATCCAGTTCGCAATGTTTCGAGAAGTGCTCTTCTGCTTGGAACAGGGCCTCGCCACAGCAGAGGATATTGATCTTGCTGTTAAAGGCTCCCTCGGATTTCGTCTGCCGACCATCGGGCCTCTCATGACCAGTGATTTAGGCGGTCTTGATACGTTCTATCGAATCTCACAATATCTCTTTAAAGTTCTGGATGATTCAAAAATACCTCATCGGGTCTTAAAGGAGAAGATCGAACAGGGAAAACTTGGAGCAAAAACGGGCGAAGGATTTTTCAAATACAGTCCCCGAAAGATGAAGAAGCTGATAGAGGAACGGGACCATCAATTTCTCCAAAGATTAAAATGTCTTTATCGTAAGTAATTTTGTTTGTTAACCTCCTCTACGGACCTTTCCCATCCTGCGCGGGTCGGATTTTCCTGGCCCTCGTTCGAAAAGATCAGCAAGTGATTGTTCTCAGATGAGTCGAGAAAAGCATTGACAAATGGATAGACTTCAATTTAGATAGCGAAATCATAAGGGGGCAATCGATGTCGAAAAAGGTAATCGAGATCCTGGAAGAAGGGGCTGGTCAAATATTCTCCAAGATAACACCCAACGAATTTCGAGAACATATGAGAGAGAAGGTCAAGAATGCTTGGCGAGATAAGAGGACAGATATCAAAACAGCCATTGGGGAGTTACTCCATGATGGGGATTACCTGACGATGGGAGGGGTTAGTTTCGTCAGGCTCTCGTTGGCTGCTGTTCATGAAATCATACGGCAAAAGAAGAGAAATTTGAATCTTGCAGCAGGAACTCGTACCTACGATTTCAATCTATTATTAGATGCAGGATGTGTCAAGAATATCGACTGTGGGTATATTACGGGGATGGAGATCTTTGGTATTCCTTATGTTACCCGAAAGCGTGCCGAAAGGATGATCGCCAATGGGGAGATGGGCATTTCCGAGTATGATAATGCCAGTATGGCCTGGAGGCATAAGGCCGCCGCCATGGGCATTCCCTTTCTTCCCATAAGGAACATGATGGGAGCAGATGGGTTCAAACACAGCGCGGCAAAAAAGATTCGCTGCCCTTTCACTGGCGAGGAGTTGGTACTGGTACCAGCTATTTATGCCGATGTTTGTATCATTCATGTTCACCGATGCGATATTTACGGAAATTCACAGATTGAAGGCGCCTTGAACGAGGATCTGGGCAAATCGAAATCAGCCAAAAGATTGATCATCACCACAGAGAAGATCATTAATACAGAAGAGATAAGGCTATCACCAGACAGAACATTGATCCCTTGTTTCTATGTTGATGCCGTGGTAGAAATTCCTTATGGAGCTCATCCGACCAATATGCCGGGCATGTACTATGTCGATATCGATCATATGAGGGAGTATGTCGCTTCTGCAAGAGATTCGGCTGGACTTGAAGAATACTACAGAAAATATATCTATGGGGTTGAAACATTTGACGAGTATTTGGAAAAGATCGGTGGTAAAAAGAGGCTAAAGTATTTAGAGGATCTCGAGCATTTAAGAGTTAGGGAGTAGAACAGAAGAGGATTTCTATGGAAAAGAAGGACTATAATATTTTCGAATTAATGGTCATTGTTGCTGCAAGAGAGATTGAGGATCGAGCAATTTTATACATCGGTACAGGGATACCCATGCTCGCTGCCAGTTTAGCCCAGCACATGCATGCTCCCAATATTGTCCCTGTCTTCGAGGCAGGGGGTATAGCACCTCAAATGCCAACCCTCCCCCTCTCCGTCGGCTGTTCTCGGACCACCTACAGAGCGATTCGAACCTGTGATATGCCGGAGATATTCGAAATGGCTCAATTGGGGATAGCCCATTACGCTTTCTTAGGTGGAGCCCAGATTGATCAATACGGAAATTTAAACTCTACGGTTAAGGGAGAGTATAACTCACCGAAGGTCCGATGGCCTGGAAGCGGAGGAGCCAATGCCTTTGGATCGCTGTGTTGGCGGACAATGATCATCATGAACCACGAAAAGAGAAGGTTCGTTGAGAAGGTGGATTTCATCACAACACCCGGTTATATCGATGGACCCGGAGCCAGGGAAAAAGCAGGGCTACCCCCGGGAAGCGGACCCTATAGGGTTTTCACTGACAAAGCCTTGTTAGATTTTGAAGAGAAAACGAAAAGAATGAGATTGATTGGGCTTCTTCCAGGATTAACGTTAAAGGATGTGACTGAGAATACCGGATTCGAACTTCTAATAAAGGAGGACTTAAGAAATATTCCTCCACCTGCAGAAGAGGAATTAAGGATCCTTCGTGAAAAAGTAGATCCTCATCGGATCATTCTAAGCCGCGGAGATAATAACCCAAGAGAATAATTTCCGAATGCTTAACGATAGTTGTCGAAGCTGAGAAGAGGTACTTGTTTTCATGGCGAAAGGAAAATTGATTCATGAACTTAAAACAGGAGACTCAGCCCAAATGACAAAAACGATCACTGAAAAAGATGTTCAGCTCTTTGCCGATGCCATTGCTGACCACAATCCCATCCATGTGGACCAGGCCTATGCGGAAAAAACGATCTTCAAGGGAAGGATTGCCCATGGCCTTCTATCCGTTGGCATGATTTCGACCATCCTGGGGAATATTCTCCCCGGCCATGGGACCATCTACCTTTCTCAAGAAGTGAAATTTCTTACCCCTGTGAACATTGGAGATACCATCACTGCGAAGGTTGAGGTGATGGAGCTCGTCCCTGAAAAGAACCGAGTCAAATTCAGAACAACCTGCACGAACCAGGATGGAAAGGTAGTTGTGGATGGGATCGCCTGGGCAATGCCACCAGCTCGTGAATGACTCTCATGGGGAGACCTCTCAATTGCGGATTGGTGAATGCGGATTGCGGATTCTGAAAAGAGAAACCCTTTCACTTCTTGGGGACTAATTCGGCCTCGACCTCATTGCCAAAGGCCTCCTGAAGCGCCTTCTGGAGGTTCTGAAAGTCCTCTAATTTCTCTGTTTCAATCACCAATTCTTTATCATCCAAGACCTTGAGCCTTCCAAATTGATTGACGATCTCAATAACCTTGATGGGATCGGCGGTAATCCATCCTTTCATCCTTCGAACCAGTTCCTCCCCGCTAAAGGACCTTTCGATCAAGAGTTCGACCCTTCTCTGTTTTGCTTCCCATCCAATCAGAGCGGGCTGAACGACGATGGGAGTGACGGGGTCATGCATCGCCGCACATCGAAACCACAACTTCCCTCGAATCATTTTTTATAAACCTCCACATTCTTATGTATCCGCAGGCTTAAGCCTGCGTCCGTTTTCTCAAATATCAAAAAACCCACGCAACCTAATAAAGGGTGCGGCTACCAAATCTTGTCTTTTTTAATTTGTAATCACAGGCTGTAGCCGCAGGCTTTAGCCTGCGTGTGTTTGTCTGCGTATATTAATGCCCACTCTGAAGGGTGCGCATACAAGTTGCGGCTACCAAATCTTGTCTTTTTTAATTGTAATCGCAGGTTTGTAGCCGCAGGCTTTAGCCTGCGTATATTTAGATGATTCCCAGTAGAACATCCTCTAATCTGACACCTATAGCGCCTTTAAATGGATATTCTTCCCAAGATGAGGCTAACCCTTTTCTCACCGGGTTATCAAGGATGTATCTTACTTGAGTTGCTATATCCTCATGTGTTCTAACCACATGGTCATAAAAATCTTTTTGCCATCTTATTTCCGCGTTATTCCTCGACATCCAGAACCCTGCCTTTTGTTTATAACTCACTATGGCTTTCCATATATCAGAATCGCCCCGAGTTCCTGTAATCATTAAATGCTGATGGTCTGGCATGAAACAGTAAACCGGAACCATACATCCTGTCTTCTCAATAATCGAGGTCAGAATTTCCGTGAATGTATTTACAATTTGGAATTTACTCAGGCTAAAGCCTGAGGCTACATTTATGTCCGAGGCTACATTCGTTACACCCTTTTCTAAACATAATGTAAAAACAACAGATATTGTCCCTTTGTAAAATTCTCTGGGTAATCTGTGTCTTTTTTCTTTTATGACCATATCCCCAAGGTTCCGTAGCCGCAACCTTCAGGTTGCGCGTTTGTGATACTCAATATACGCAGGCTAAAGCCTGCGGCTACGAGCCTGCGATTGCTTCCGTAATTTTACCTTGAAAATAACGGCGGCTTCATTTAATGTCAAGTATCCGAGATTTTTAAAAAAGTGTCAAATCTCTGATTGCACCGATTATGAAGTGATTACACAGATTTGAAATACAGTGGAAACAAGAATGAATCAGTGTAATCATTTTTTCGAAATCTGTGTAATCAAGCGACTACAAGGAGCTATCTATGGACCTGATCAAAACCATTCAAGAAAGAAAAAGTATTCGAGCTTTTAAACCCGATCTCATCCCAAAGGATAAAATCGAAGCCCTCATGAGCTTGGCCCTTCATGCCCCCTCTGCCATTAACCTCCAACCCTGGGAATTCGTCGTGGTGGTTGGAGAGGAACGGGAGAGATTGAGTCGAAGATTGATGAAAGCTTACCGCGAAAAAAAGATCTCCTGTGGACCCGATGCGGTCAAGCCTCTTCCCAAATCGTTTGGGAAGAGGGGAGCCAAAACCCTGGAGGCTATGAACCCCTTTTTCAAAGAGATGGGAGTGGAGTCGGATCAATTTATCAATGAGGGAAGTTGCAACTTCTACGGAGCTCCGGTGGCAATCATCATCTGCTTGGACGACTCCTTTTCAAAGGCCCGCTTTGTGGATATCGGTATCCTTTTAGGATATTTTCTCCTGGTCGCTCATCAGTTCGGATTGGCTACCTGCCCCATCGGTCTCATCACCGCTTACGAAGATGAGATCAAAGATGCGCTCAATATCCCTGAGAATAAGCGCGTGGTGATTGGAATCGCCTTGGGCTACCCCGATGACGAAAGCCCCATCAACCGCTTCAAATCCCACCGAGAAAGCCTGGATAAATTCGTCAGATGGATCGAATGAAAACAGAATCGGCCTACCCACTTCCGTATTCATCACTTCTCGATACCTTAATTTGAAACTACTGCCAAAAATGCGATCGCATTATTAGCGGTAGTTTCTCCTCATCTCACGCGGCGGGCCAGGGCCCCCTTTGGTCACTGGGTTAATGGATCTCCCACCTGATCATAGAACCCGTGTAAAGGCGGCTCTTTCAGTTGATCTGGAATCGACGTATATGTTAAAGAAGGTTCATGGTAGTCACTCCGAAGAAAGCCGCTACGGTCATTCTTCTCAGGGAAATTAAACCTGAGGGGTTCGAGGTATTCCTTCTCAAGCGTCATGAGAAGAGCAGTTTCATGGGAGGAAATTTTGTCTACCCTGGTGGAAGAGTAGACCGGGAGGACAGGTCTTCGGAGATTTATGCCCAATGCAAAGGAGTCTCGCCTGAAGAAGCCCATCAACTATTCAGAGGAACGCTGCCTCCGGATGAGAGCTTGGCTCACTGGGTAGCAGCGATCCGGGAACCTTTTTAGGAGGCCGGAGTCCTCCTCGCTTATGACCAGACCGGAAAATTTATCCATCTTAAAGATCCCACAGAACGAGAAAAAGTTTCACACTATCGAGACTTGATCCACAAAGGGAAAATGAATATTTGCCAGATCGCTCAAGAGGAAAAAGTCCTTTTTGCTCTGGACCAACTCCACTACTATGCCCATTGGATCACGCCCGAAGCGCGGTCTGAACGATTCGACACTCGCTTTTTTCTCGCGTGCCATCCCGAGGGTCAAGAGGCAACGTTTGATCAGAAAGAGACAACCCTCGGAGTCTGGATGGCTCCGAAGCAAGCCCTGGAGGATAATCTGAATGGCAATGCCGTCCTGAGCCCGCCGACTTTGAAAACCCTTGAAGATCTTTCCCGATTCAAGAATATTGCAAAGGTATTTATTGCTTTAGGAAAAGCCGAGATTTAACCCATCCTCCCCATTCTCACGAAGATCAAGGACGAAACCCTTATCATTTTTCCATGGGATCCTGAGCATGGGATATTTCAAAAAGGGGAGACTCCAGAAAAAGTAGATCACGGAAGGCCGTCACGGCCAGATGACCATACTACCCGCCTTATACTGAAGAAAGGCTTCTGGATTCCCTTTTGCTGCAACAAATAAGTGTTTGTTGAGTTTGTTGAGTTCATTGAGTTACTTGGGTTTATTGGGGTTACTTGAGTTTACAGAGTTTTTATTCCGCATTCCGCAATCTGCACTCCGCAATTGATAAGTCTCCTCTTCTCCGCGTCACCCTATCTCCACTGCTTTTTTCCTTCGGTCCCGTGACAT
The DNA here is from genome assembly GCA_964393245.1 of uncultured Syntrophaceae bacterium. Taxonomy (GTDB): domain Bacteria; phylum Desulfobacterota; class BSN033; order BSN033; family UBA1163; genus CAYMJV01. The sequence goes on along the minus strand of CAYMTD010000048.1, from coordinate 781 downwards.
CCCCCAGATGAAGCACTGGTCTCTGAACTTGCAATAAGCCCTTGGATCGATGCACTCGCAGCAAAGGTCGATATTGAGACACTCGCAGCACTCCCTGCAGAAACCGCTCTCATATTTTTGACAAACAGCGATTGCCTCCCGATCCGGATGGTTTCCACATTTCATTGGCTTTTCCCTCTCTTTTTATCATACCTGAAGGTTTCTGCTTGAGTCAAAGAGATTGTTTCCTAACTTCCAATGGAATGCCTCAGATAAGTGTATCTTTCTTCGGAGGAGCAGGAATAAAAAAGACGTCTTTCGTCTTGAAATGGTTACCCATAAAGTCTTATCGATCCGCTTGATAAAGGCCTGGAAGCATCCCTAGCGAATCATCAGATGAAGATACCTTGCAGGAGTGAAAGGTTACCTTCCGGTCCTATTTCTAATTGACTTCAGCAGCAATTGGAGAGTAAATTTGATAACAAGAATCGATTTGAACATTAAGGAAAAGCCCCTGTCCTACAAATAATGAAGAAAGGAGAGATGATGATGGAGTTAAGTGATCTTTATAAAAAAGGTGAAGAGTTGCTCAGGCAACGGGATATTGGATTTTTATTGGATGGTGTCGAAACTGGCTTCATCCTGAATCACGACCGCCTTGTCATGGATCGTTATACATTCAGGCAGCAGTGCATTGATGCGGTGGAGGCCAGTACAACTTGCCGCATCCTGGGAGTGGAATTAGCGACCCCTATCATCATGTCAGCCATGACGATGCCTATTCCTGCGATTGTTGACAACG
>CAYMTD010000047.1:0-10671 GCA_964393245.1 uncultured Syntrophaceae bacterium | reverse complement strand
TAACAATTTCGGGATATCCACAGGATCATTCTGAAGGTCCGAATCGAGGGTCACGATGATCTCTCCCCGCGCTTCTCTCATGCCCGCCACCAATGCCGTGCTCAGCCCCCGATTCTCCTTCAATTTAAGTATCCGCATGGGTGGATACTGCCCCGTCATTCTTTTGAGGACGTCACCACTTCCATCCTCGCTTCCGTCATCCACGAAGATGACTTCGTAAGTTCTTTGAAGGCTCTTCAAGACCTCAAACAATCTCGGTACCAAGATGGCGAGGTTCTCCCTCTCGTTATAAACAGGCACAACAACGGTGATCTCAATCTGCTCAGTCTGCTCTGCGGAGGATTTCATGATGAGTTATTTTCTAATCAATTCGGGTTTAGGTTAAGGTTTAGGCTAAGGGATGTCATTCTGAACGAAGTGAAGAATCTCACGGATCCTTCCCCCGTATTAAGTACGGGGTCAGGATGACACCTCAGCCTTAACCTCTATTTCAAAATCTGAACTTTGGGCTTTGACAATTGTTATTGGTTTAATCGATCCATTTTACCTGTTCGACACCAAAACAATCTCATCATCCCCAATCATGCGACGAGCAATCAACTGGACCTTCGGCCTTCCTTCCCTCTTTCGAAATTGGGAAAAGGCCTTTTCGTCCAGAAGGCAGAAGACTCTGTCGGATGACTCCAGAATGGAGAAAAGGTCCGCCATATTAGACAAATCCAAGATCGGAACGATCCCGGTGTAGTAATTAAATGGTCCCGTTGATACTCTTCCATAGACAACCAGCTTCTCACCAGGTTGAATCCGAGCAGTAATTTCCTGGGCGAGAAACCGGGCTGATTTATAGGGATTGACCAGTGGAAAAATGACCCTCGCCGTATAAAAGTAGCCCCCCGCCACCATCCCGATCAGAAGAAAGAAGATGGCACCATAATTCTTGAACCGGCAGAGGACAAACATCATCAAACCGCCTCCTACCAAGAGAAAGGTAATGGGAAGACTGTAGCGCAGGTACGAAGGAAATTTCATCGATAATATCCAGGGAATCGCCGCTCCCCCGATCAAGGCCATCCCCATGAGTCCATACAGAGGAACGGAAATCCACGCATTCCGAAAATGGTCCATCGGTGTGGAGATGAAATCATCCCACAATTTCCCAACCAAGAGGGATGCGGCTGGGTAGAGAGGGAGAAGGTAGATGCCCCTCTTTCCTCTGGAGAGAGAAAAAAAGATGAAGATCAAAGCAAACCACATGAATAAGAATAAAAACTCCCCTCTCTTTTCCACCTTCTCTCTCGAAAAACCATACGCCACAGCCGCAGGAACGAAGAAGACCCAGGGCAAGAAGTCAATGGGGAAGTTATGGAGATAGTAGTAAATGGGCCGACCTTTACTCCATCCTTGAGCATAGCGATTGATCGTATGTTTGAAAAGCGTGGCGTGAAGATAATCCTCCCCTCCTTTGATGACCGCGGGAAGGTACCATAGCAGGACGATCACGATCAAAAGAATCAACCCAGATAAAAGCCTCATTCTCTTCAGGGTTCCCCATTCTTTCTTGACGACAAGGTAAACGAGGCTGACTGAGAGAGGCAGAATAAATCCTACTGGCCCCTTCGCAAGCGTAGCCAGGGCCATGCCAATATAAAAACCATAGATCCATAGATTCCCCGTCTTGGTGTTGGCCTTTTCCTCAACCTTAACCTCAACCCCGTCCTTCTTCATGTTTTTTGCTTTGTCCTGGCCACCTCGATACCACTGGAAGAAACAAAGAAGTGAAGCCGTCGTAAAAAATGTGAGCGTCGTGTCCATGTTAGCCCGTGTCGAAAGGTAAGAGAATTCAAGGCTGGTTGCCAAGATCAGTCCGGAGAGAAACCCCGTCCGCGAAGAATAGAGGGTTTTCCCGAGAAAGAAAGTGACAAGGACGGTCAATGTGCCGAAGAAAGCCGCAGGAAACCTGACCGAAAATGAACCAAACCCCTGCCAGAGAAAGGAAGAGAGGGCGATCAGCCAGAAAAAAAGAGGTGGCTTATCGGCATACGTCTTTCCGTTGTAATGCATGAGGATCCAATCTCCTCGATTAACCATCTCCCTGGCGACCTGGGCATAACGCGGCTCATCCGGATTCCACAGATCCCATCGCCCCAGGTTAAGAAAATAGAGGATGATACAGAATCCAATAAGAATGGCGATCTGAACCCACTTTTGCGGATATACCTGAGAGAGCCGTTTCTCCATTCGACTATCTTGATCCTTAAGAAACTGTCTCTTATTAAAACACCGATCCTGCTATTTTTCAACCCTTCCTGAGCTAATACAAGGATATTACTAATCAGTCCATAATTGTATGGACATTGAAGCTCAAATCCCTCCTCCCCTCCCTTTACAAAAGGGAGGAATTACCCCCTCTTTGGCAAAGAGGGGTAAGGGGAGATTTTCAGAACAATATGTCTTTTCAATTATGGACTCCTTAGTAAATACCGTTACACTCAGTGCAATCGCCCCTCACCCCATCCTTCTCCCTGGCCGGGAGAATGCAGAATGAGGGGGGCCTCATGTGAAGCTCCCATGCCCTGCCTATCCAGCCAGATGCGGGACGCGGGACGGGGCACGTTCCGGTCACCGATTAGAAATCAGCACAACATCTCTGTGTCCCATTTGCTGCCGAACGGCCAATTCGACTATCGGCAATGCTTCTTTCGTCTGAATTCCGTCAAGGTCTCTCGACTTGATAAGACAAAACACTCTTTCCCGAGATTGGAGGAACCTTACGAGAGCCTTTTCTTCCTCCAACTCCAGAATAGGTATGATCCCAGTGTAATAATTGTAAGGAGCGGGTTCGAGACGGAAGGTAGCCAATTTTTCCCCAGGTTGAATGGTGGAGGTAAGTACCTGGGAAATGAACCGAGCCGATTTATATGAATTAATTTGAGGAAAAACAACCCTAAGGGCATAAAAGAATCCTCCTGCAACCATCCCAATGACTAGCAACAAGATGCCTCCATAATTTTTGAAACGATAAAAAATGAACATGGCAAGACCGATACCCACAAATAGAAAAGCCATGGGAAGGGCGTAGGACAGATAGGCTGGAAATCTCATTGAAACCACCCACGGCATGGCTGATCCAGCTACCAGGATCAACCCTATCAAACCATAAAGAGGGGGAAAAATCCATTCATCCCTCCAGCGGTCTGCTGAAGAAGACGTAAAACCATCCCAAACCTTTCCCACCATTATAGAAACCGCCGGAAAGACCGGTAATAAGTAAAGGCTTCTCTTCCCTTTGGATAGAGAGAAGAACAGGAAGATGACAACGAACCATACCAAAAGAAAGAAAATTTTTCTTCTTTCCTCAATGATTTCTTCCGAAAAGCCATGGTAAACTGCTGCCGGGAGGAAAAGGACCCAGGGTAAGAACTTGATCGGAAAGGTGTAAAAATAATAATAGATCGGTTTGACATGACTCAATCCTTTTGAATAGCGATCAATCGTGTGATGAAAAAGGGTAGCATTAAGATAATCCTCGCCCCCCTTCAATAGCGCAGGAAGATACCAGGCAAAGAGGATGATGAGAAAAAGGGACATCCCTGTCAGGAGCTGCATCCGTTGAATTCCTTTCCAATCCTTTTGGATGGCAAGATAAATGAAGCCGATGGAAAGAGGCAGGATAAACCCCACGGGTCCTTTGGTGAGAGTGGCCAAGGCTATTCCCACATAAAATCCATAGATCACAAGATTCTTGAGCGGCCATTGAGACAGGTTTTCTTCTTTCCTATATTGGTTCAACAGAAAGAAACAGAGAAGAGAACCTGTCGTAAAGAAAGTGAGAGTCGTATCGATATTGGCTCGTGTCGAAAGATAGGCAAACTCAAAGCTTGTCGCGAGAACGAATCCCGACAGAAATCCTGCCCGCGACGAATAGAGAATTCTCCCAAGAAAGAACGTGAGAAGGACGGTCAGCGTTCCGAAGAAAGCCGCAGGAAACCTGACCGAAAATGAACTAAACCCCTGCCAGAGAAAAGAAGAAAAGGCGATCAGCCAGAAAAAAAGCGGTGGCTTATCCGCATACGTCTTCCCATTAAAATGCATGAGAATCCAGTCTCCTCCCTGGACCATTTCTCTTGCAACCTGAGCATACCGGGGTTCATCCGGATTCCAGAGGTCCCATCGCCCCAAATTAAGAAAGTAAAGAAAGAAGCAAAATCCGACGAGAAGGATAACCTGAACCGACGGCTGAGAATAGATCTTTGAAAACCCTTTCCCTGACAATTCATTCCTCCTCGTTTAGCCGTTCATTGGGGACTCATTGGCATTGATTGACAGGTAGAAAATGAAGCCCATCCTTTATTCGTGATGTTGTCACCTTGGCCGTAGAAAATAGAAGAATGCCATTTCAACTGAGTACCAAATGAAGATACCTGAAATCTTCGAACTTCCACTCATCCTATGTCCCTCTCTCAATCCAATGGGAGACCCTTTCCTGCTGAGGTGTACGGTATCTGAAAATAGTCCAGAACCCTCGTCTTCACAAATTTCTGCACCAGCTTGCTCACATTGAAACCAATTCCAAAATACAGGTGTCGTCGGCGATCGTCCGAACCGCCTTCTCGGTAATCTTTATAACCGTGAGCGTAATACCCCGCGTGGAGTTCCAAATATCGGAGATAACGGTTGCTGATGAAATCGAATCCATCGGCTTTGAGCGCCACGAGAAACTTTTGCCTTTCATAGTTGGTGGGAAACCCGAAGTCGCGGGAATCAAATTCCGGTGTGTACTCCATTCTCAAATCAATCTTTTTCGCCAGATACGGAACCTTTCCCCAAACATAGGCAACACCAGTTCCCGCAACATTCATGATGAGATCCTCGTGGGAAAATCCTTGCGAGCTGAAGCCATCAGCTACTTCCATGAATGTGTGTACGCCCAGGTTGGATAGTGCACCATATAGATTCGCTTCCTTCTCTGTATATCCCCACTTTCGATAGACATACGAATAAAGGTGGCTCAATGCATAGGAGGACCAGAAATGGCCCGACTTGTCTGCGCCTCCGTATCTGGTGTCGCGTTCGAACCAGCGCTCGTTTTCAAAATGGAAGCCATCCTTCCCGTAGTCCCATTGCGAAAGCCCATACACAAAAATCGCCGCCATCGCCCCAGCATTCAACAACAGTGTCTTCTGTCCATGAGTTGGAACCTTCTTTTTCTCTGACGGAATCTTCTGCTCAGAAGCAAGAAACTCTTCTTCCTCTAATGCAATCTTCTGTTCAGGAGAAAGACACTCCTTTTCCTCTGATGGAGTCATTTGTTCAGCAACAAGAAACTTATCGTTCCCTGATTGAGAAAACCCATCTGGTTGGGTCCACGAGGAACTTACCAGGCAAAAGCAAAGAGTGGCGTGAAAAAATAGTTCCAAAGAGAACCTTATCAATAACCACTGCATATATCCCATCGCGCCTCCGTTTTGTTTTCAACCTCCAACCCTATTCCTCCTGAGGATCTTCCCTCCGAGCCGACCCATGTTTCTGGAGGCTTGATTCTACGGCCCATCTCATGTCTCCACAAGTCATATAATGCCTCTGTTCACCACCTCTCAAAAATGGATTGCTCTGGGACGAAAAAATCCCGCTCTTTTTTACAGGTCCATTATGACATAAGAAAGATTAAGGCGTGGTTAAGTTTAGATGAAGAATTCTTAATTTTGGCGGGAAGAGGTTTAATTCTTCAGGAGGGGCAAATAAACTGTGAAGGTAGAACCTTTGCCTATTTCACTCTCGACCCCGATTCTCCCATGATGAGCGTAGACAATCCATTCCGCAATACTCAACCCCAGGCCCACGCCACCACTCTCTTTTGAACGGGACTTATCGACCCGGTAAAAGCGTTTAAAAATCTTCGCCTGCTCTTCACAGGGGATTCCAATGCCTGTGTCCCTCACTTGAACAACAGCATTCTCTTCATCTCTTTCAACCGTAATTCGGATAGAGCCTTCTGGAGTATATTTGATGGCATTGTCAATCAGATTGGTGAAAAGTTGTTGAAGGCGGACCTTATCCCCCATCATCGTTACTTCTTGAACTCTATCCATTTGCAGGTCGATCCCTTTCTGCTCAGCCAGGATCTTGAAAAGATTGCCGATGTCCCGAACCAAGAGGTCTAACCGGAGGGAGACCATTTTCAGCTCCACTTGGGACGAGTCAAATTTGGAAAGGAGGATCAAATCATTGATCATCCGGTTAAGGTGATCAAATCGTTCGATGAAGTGTGCCAATCCCTCCTGATATTCTCCGGAGGTCCTTGCTCTCGAAAGAAGGACCTCTGCCTCCCCTTTCAGAGCACAAAGAGGGGTCTTTAATTCGTGCGAGGCGTCCGCAGTAAATTCAGCGATTCGCTTAAAAGAATTCTCCAGGCGGGCGATCATCCCATTGATCGTCTGGATGAGGTGATCCATCTCATCATCTGTTCCTCTTGTCGCCAGCCTTTCGTTCAGACTACTCGCTGTGATGTGCTCAGCTTTTGATGCGATATAGCCGATCGGAGAAAGGGATCTTCTGGCCAGAACCCACCCCCCCAATGAACCCAAAACCAAAATAATGGGGAAGGCAGTCAACATATTCGACCTAAAATTGGAAAGGCTCTTTCTCACAAAGCGTGTGTGTGTAGCAACTTGAACCATGTAGGTTAGCCTTCCTGCTTTGTACATGGGGAAGTGAATCATACGAAAGGTCCTTCTCCTCTCAGGGGGACGAACCTCTTCCCATCTTTCATTTCCCCCCTTTATATTGGTCATCTCTGTATCGCGACGAGCGTAATGAATCTCACTAAAGTTTGTCGAAATGTAGAGCGGTGAACCATCTGCATTTAATACCCTGAAATATAACGGATAAAAAGTTCTCACCGTGACCTCACTCTCGAAATCCTTCAGAACCCGACTTCTTTGTTGGTTCTGAGACAAGATCTGGGACAATTCATTCGCCTCATCGTGAAGCATTCTGTCGATCTCTTTTATGAGTTGGTGCCTGAGGCGTAGATAGAGAAATCCAAAGATAAGAAGGACAGAAAAGAAGAAGGTTAAGATGTACCATAGGGCCAATTTAACATCGGTTCTACGATAAAATTTAGCCCCGGTCTTCGAGGACATATCCGACCCCTTTCACCGTGTGGAGAAGCTTGGGTTCAAAATCTCTGTCGATCTTGTTCCTGAGATGGGAGACGTGGACATCGATGACATTGGTGCCCGAATCGAAGTGATAATCCCAGACGCTTTCGGAGATCATCGTTCGTGTGATAATCTGACCGGGATGTCTCATCAAGAGCTCAAGAAGGATATATTCTTTGGGTGTGAGTTCAATTCTTTTATCGCCTCTCAGGACCCGATGCTTATCAGGCTCCAAGACAAGATCGGCCACTTGGAGCTTCTGGGGGAGTCCGGAGCTCTTCTCTCTTCTCAGGAGGGCACGGATTCTGGCCAGAAGCTCATTGAAGGAAAAAGGCTTAGTAATATAGTCGTCGGCTCCAGAATTCAATCCCTGGACAATATCCTTTTCTGAATCCTTTGCCGTCAAGAAAATGACAGGCGTCTGAATCTGCATTTTCCTCATTCTTTTCAAGATCTCGACCCCGTCCATTTTCGGGAGCAAAATGTCAAGGATGACCAGATCGTAGCTCCTATGAAGGGCTAAGAATAATCCGTCCTCTCCATCGAAGCCCACATCGACGGAGAAAGCGTTCTCAAGCAAGCCCTTTTTAACAAATCGCGCAATGCCTTTATCGTCTTCAACCAATAGAATCTTCATGTTTTTTATTTTACCAAATCCTCCTCTAAATTCAAATCTCCTTGAAAATCATCCCATGATTTTTTAAGATGGGGGTAATGAAAAAAAGGGATCTCCTTTTAAGCATCCTTTCTGGAGTTCTCCTCATCCTTTCCTTCCCCAATTTCGATCTTCAATTTTTGGCCTGGTTTGCCCTTGTCCCCCTGCTTTACGCAATCGATGGAAAGACTCCCCTGCATGCATTTAGCCTCGGATTCTTTTGCGGATTTATCTCCAATCTTGGAATCCTCTACTGGGTCATCGTTGCAGTCCATACGTATGGGAACATCCCTCTGATATGGAGTGCCTTCATCCTCCTGCTCCTGGTCGGTTACTTAAGTCTCTTCATCGGTGCTTTTGCATTCCTGGTATGGATTGTCCCATCGTCTTCGGGAATTCAAACCATCCTCTTCCTCCCAATCCTTTGGACTGCTCTTGAATATCTTCGTTCTTTTTTCTTGACAGGTTTCCCTTGGGCCAATTTAGGTTACTCCCAGTATCTCAACCTCCCTTTTATCCAGATGGCTGATATCACCGGACCTTATGGTCTCTCATTCGTCATCCTTCTCGTCAATGCCACCCTCTTCTGGATCCTGCGCCAGTGGATCAGCAAAACCTTTCCCGTTCGGGAGGTGGTCGTCACCCTTCTTGTCCTTTTGATCTCCATGATCTATGGATATACGAGGATGAGGACAATCGATCAACAAATGCTTCAGCAGCCCTCTCTGAAGGTGGGTTTAACTCAAGGCAATATCGATCAATCCATAAAATGGGACGAATCCTTTCAGAAGGAGACATTGAAAATTTATGAAAGACTCTCCTTGAAGGTGGCGGAGCAACATCCAGACCTCATCATTTGGCCAGAGACAGCCACTCCTTTCTTTTTCCAGCAGGCCAAAGAATTTCAACCCATGGTGCTCGACATACCAAACAAGACAGATGCCTACCTCCTGTTCGGAAGCCCTTCCTTCAAGGTAGAAAGAGGAAAGGTGAATCACTATAATAGCGCCTACCTTGCCTCTCCTTCCAAAGAAATCATCGGAAGGTATGATAAGATTCATCTAGTCCCTTATGGAGAATATGTGCCTTTTGGCGATCTTCTTCCCCTTGGATCTCTGGGGGAGGGGATAGGCAACTTTAAACCTGGAAAAGAAATCTATAATTTCTCTATTCCGCAAGGGAAGTTTGGCGTCGTCATTTGCTTTGAGATCATCTTCCCAGACCTCTGCCGAAGATTTGTCAAAGAGGGAGCCAATTTCCTGGTCACCATCACCAATGATGCCTGGTTCGGCAGGACGTCTGCTCCTTATCAGCACTTCGCCATTGCGGTCTTCAGGGCGGTCGAAAATCGGGTCTTCATCGCCAGGGCTGCCAATACAGGGATCACTGGTTTGATCGACCCACGAGGGAAGATTATAAAAAAGGGTGAGATCTTTACAGAAGAGGCTATGAATGGAACGATCCGCCTTTCAAAAAAGAAAACCTTTTACACCCTATACGGCGATGTCTTCGCCTGGATCTGCTCAGGCTTGTCGCTTCTACTGTTGGCGAAAAAGGGACGTTGCTTAAAGTCTTAAAGTTCGTTATGCTGCTTCTATGGTCAGACAAGCAAGAATTGACCTTCCAGGGCATCTATACCATGTGCTTGGCCGCGGGATAGAGCAAAGGGATATTTTTGTCGATCACAAAGACTACACAGATTTTCTGACTCGTTTGGAAGAAGGCCTGAACCGAACAGGCAGTAAGTGTTTTGCATTCTGCTTGCTACATGTGTGGGGGTGGGGGGGAGGAGATGTTGGGATGAAACAGAGCTATTGCAAGCACATTCGGTTTCTGGTATATTTTTTGTAAAGATAATTAGGTCAGATATTCCATTGAACTCCAAATAGGAGGATTTCAACCATGGAAAATTGGAAAGACCGAATAATGATTAATCCTAAGATTTGCCATGGAAGGCCCTGTATTAAGGGGACACGAGTTTGGGTGTCTCTTATTGTTGATAATTTTGCTGCAGGATCAAGTGAAGATGAGATTCTGAAGGCTTATCCCTCCCTCACCAGAGAGGATATCCATGCTGCACTGGCTTTCGCTGCCGAAATGTCAAGGGAACGTTATGTGGATGTACCGCTGGAGAGGGGTAAATGAAGTTTAAGCTGGATGAATGTGTAGACGCTCGACTCTCTATAAAATTTGAACAAGCAGGATATGGAGCATCAACGGTTCACCAACAAGGACTTCGTGGGATAAAAGACGAAAGGTTTATCATCTCTGCCTGAATGAGGGTTACATTCTTGTGACCAAGAATATTCATTTCTCAAATATCTTGAATTTTATTCCAAAGTACACCCCAGGGATTGTGGTACTGAGAGGGCCAGATGATCTATTTGCTACAACTCGGAAATTGGTTGAAACCCTAATAGAAGGCCTGAAAACCGAGAAACCAGAGGGGAGGCTTTGGATTGTTGAACTGGAACGAATAAGAATTCACGAGGGCATAGAGGAATGATAGCTGAGATTCCTCCTTTCCCTCAATATTGCAGGCCCATCCCTGATATAACAACAAGCAAGCCTCCCTCTCCTTTAATCAGAACCGTCCACCTTTCTGCACTTTGGTTATGGTCAGTAGTGAAAAATAAGCAATTAGTAATGCCTGACCCCAATTCTTGTTGGGTTAAAGGTGTGAAGCTTCGCGCCCGCGTCATTTTTGGAAAACGAGGCGAACGGGTGGTGGGGTTCTACATCACCCAATGGAGGCCCATTGATGGAACTTATGATATGTTGGCCTTTGATGATTTTGACAGGTTTGTAAAATCCTTCAAATTCCTGAAAAAATCCTTTTACGAAACCTTATAGAGT